>NZ_CM001837.1:2247298-2415999 GCF_000355805.1 Dokdonia sp. PRO95 | reverse complement strand
GTAAACGGAATAACCTACACCGAAGGTGATACAAACCTCACTGATAACGGTGATGATACTTGGTCACTACAAATACCTGATGGAAGCGAACTACCAGATGGAACTTATGATGTAGGCGCTTCGGTGGAAGATACGGTTGGAAATACTGCTTTTGATAATACAATTGATGAATTAACCATTGACTCTATTTCCCCAAGTACTCCAACAGTTACTGGGCAAACCACAAACGACTCTACACCGCTAATTACAGGAACAGCAGATTCTGATGATGAGCTGACTGTAATAGTAAATGGAGTTACTTATTTAGAAACTGGAGCAAATCTTACAGATAACGGTGATGATACTTGGAGCTTACAAATTCCTGATGGTAGCGAACTACCAGATGGAACCTATGATGTCAACGCCTCGGTAGAAGATACGGTTGGAAATACTGCTTCTGATAATACAACCGATGAATTAGTAATTGATGCTACTGCACCTACAACTCCAACAGTAGATCCTCAAACTACAAACGACAGTACACCACTGATTACAGGAACTGCAGATTCTGATAATGAGCTAACTGTAATTGTAAATGGAGTTACTTATCTGGAAACTGGAGCGGATCTTACAGATAACGGTGATGATACTTGGTCACTACAAATACCTGATGGAAGCGAACTACCAGATGGAACTTATGATGTAGACGCTTCGGTGGAAGATATGGTTGGGAATACTGCATCTGATAATACAACAGACGAGTTGATAATTGACGCAGCAGCACCTACTACTCCAACGGTTACTGGACAAGCTACAAATGACAGCACTCCGCTGATTACAGGTACAGCAGATTCTGATGATGAGCTGACGGTAATTGTAAATGGTGTTACTTATTTGGAAACTGGAGCGGATCTTACAGATAACGGAGATGATACGTGGTCTCTACAAATTCCGGATGGAAGCGAACTACCAGATGGAACGTACGATGTAGACGCTTCGGTGGAAGATGCGGTTGGAAATACCGCTTCAGATTCAACAACTGATGAATTAACCATTGACTCTGTTTCCCCAACTACTCCAACAGTTACTCCTCAAACTACAAATGACAGCACTCCGCTGATTACTGGTACGGCAGATTCTGATCATCAGCTGACGGTAATTGTAAATGAAATCACCTACACCGAGGGTGATGGAAACCTCATCGACAATGGTGATGATACTTGGTCTCTACAAATACCTAGTGGAAGTGAAATTCCAGATGGAACCTATGATGTAGATGCTTCTGTGGAAGATACTGTTGGAAACACTGCTTCGGATATTACTACAGATGAATTAACCATTGACGCAACTGCGCCTACCACTCCAACGGTTACTGCGCAAACTACAAATGACTCTACACCGCTAATTACAGGTACGGCAGATTCTGACGATGAGCTAACAGTAATTGTAAATGGAGTAACCTACACCGAAGGTGATGGAAATCTTACAGACAACGGAGATGATACTTGGTCTTTACAAATACCTGACGGAAGCGAACTACCAGACGGAACTTATGATGTTGAGGTTTCTGTCGAAGATACGGTTGGAAATACTGCTTCTGATATTACAACCGACGAATTGATAATCGATACCGATACTCCTACTATTCCAACGGTAATCTCTCAAATAACGACAGATACGACCCCACTTATTGAGGGTACTGCAGATTCGGAAGATGAGCTGACAGTGATTGTAGACAATGCAACGTATGTAGAAAACGATGGACATCTTACCGATCATGGTGATAATACATGGAGCTTGCAAATTCCAGGAGCTAATGACATTGCAGATGGTGTATATGATGTACAAGCCACAACTCAAGATATGACTGGAAACTTGGCATCAGATGTAACTACTAATGAGTTGACGGTTGACACCACTGTTCCTATTACACCTACGGTGACTCCTCAAGAAACTAGTGACACTACACCAATGATTACAGGAACTGCAGATTCTGATGATATGCTTTCCATCATTGTAGATGGAAACAATTACATGGAAAGTGATGGAAACCTTACCGATAATGGTGATGATACTTGGAGCTTACAGATTCCAGATGAAAATGAACTTGGAGATGGCACGTACGATGTGCAAGCCACTGCAGAGGATTTGGTAGGTAATTTGGCATCAGATATGACCGTAGATGAGCTTACCATAGAATCTGGTATCGTAACGACAGATAATGACCAGCAACTTTTTTGCGAAAGCGAAAACCCTACAATTGCAGATATTCAGGTAAATGAGACCACTGTAAATTGGTACTTCAGTGCTTCTGGTGGAACAGTTTTAGCTACCGATACTGCATTGATGGACAACACAATTTACTATGCGGCACTTGTTACAAACGATATAGAGAGTGCAAACAGACTGGCGATTACAGTCACTGTTATTAGTGCGCCTACGCCTACTACTGCAGCTACCACGCAGTCATTTTGTGTAGATGCTCTGGCTACCGTAAGTGATATTGAAGTGAATGAACCAGACGTGATATGGTATAATCAAGCTACTGGCGGCAGTCCATTACCAGCAGATACACTTTTAGTTTCTGGTAATTATTACGGAGCTCTTGTAAATAATGGTTGTGAGAGCAGCACACGTCTAGAGGTGAGTATTACGATAGATGAGATCGCTAGTGCAAGCATTACGAGCAGTACTGACATGACTTGTGTGGGTAACGCAATCACTTACCAGACTGAGTCAGATATGAGTGGTTATTTATGGACCATTTCTTCTGGAGGAACAATCATCACTGGTGGCAATCTTACAGATGATTTTGTGACTGTGATATGGGACGAACTTGGCGAACAATCTGTTGCTGTAAATTATGAGTCTAGTAATAGTTGCATGCCTCTCGCAGAAGCTACGCTAGACGTTGAGGTCGCTTCTTGTTCTGATCTTACTATTCTCAAAACTGTAAATAATGCCTTGCCACAGCTCAACACAGAGGTTGTGTATACCATTGCGGTGACTAATTCAGGTGATACAGACTTTGCAGATGTTGAGATTGAAGACTTATTACCTTCTGGATTGCAATTTGTATCGGCGGTGACAGATAGTGGGGCCTATGATAGTGCGACTGGTGTTTGGCTTATTCCTTCAGTGGTGGCTAATGCAACTGTGGAGTTAGCGATAAGTGCTGTAGTGCTAGAGGATGGAGATTATTTAAATATCGCGACCATCACGCAGTCTAGTCCTATGGATAGTGATCTTACTAACAATGTATCGGAAGTTGATATCACGCCAAGTTGTATTAAAGTGTTTAATGAATTCTCACCCAATGGTGATGGCTTTAATGACACCTTTACCATACGCTGTATTGAATCATATCCAGAAAACAACTTAAAAATTTACAATCGAGCTGGAAACATGGTGTATGAAATGGATGGCTATGCAAATGTGTGGAGAGGAACTTCTACTTCTAATGGTACTGTAAATGAAAACGATGGCCTTCCATCATCCACCTACTATTACATCTTAGACTTAAATGATGGCAGTGAGCCGCTTACGGGATGGGTATACATTGCACTTTAACAATCTAACTTAAAAACAACGACTATGTTTAAAATATATAAGATTTACTTAGTACTTATTATGTGTTGTGTAAGCATACACATGGATGCGCAACAAGCACCTAACTATACACAATACATGTATAATACCATGGCTATAAATCCAGCATATGCAGGATCTTCAGAAGGGTTGAATGTGGTGGGGATATATCGTTCTCAGTGGGCTGGTTTTGATGGCGCACCTGAGACTTATAATCTCAGTGTTGAAACTCCGCTCACGGAGCGCGTAGGGCTAGGAGTCAATGTCACTAAAGACGTAAATGGTCCTGCCGAAAGATTCAACTTTGATGGGAATTTCTCTTATAACATTCAGTTAGATAGAGATCTCAACCTCGCATTTGGAATAAAAGCAGGTGCTCAGTTACTCAATGTAGATTTTTCTAAAGGAGAATTTGTAAACCAAGGCGATCCCCTACTCACAAATAATGTAGATAACAGACTGCTGGCAACGCTAGGAGCTGGTGCCTTTTTGTATAAATACAATTGGTATGTAGGAGTCTCTGTACCTGACTTTTTTAGTGATGAGTATTATGATAATGTGGAGGAAGCTGTCGTGGCAGATGAGCGCCAATCGTACCTCACCGCGGGTTATGTGTTTGGCTTAAGTGATAACATACGCTTTAAACCAGCTGCACTTGTAAATTATGTAAATGGTAGTCCGTTGCGATATAATCTTTCGGCCAATTTTCTTTTTCATGACAAGCTCACCGTAGGTGCTAGTTATCAAGTGGATGCTGCGGTAAGTGCGCTGGCTGGTTTTCAAATTTCTGACAATCTGTTTTTAGGCTATTCATTTGATTATGCTACTACAGAGTTCACAAATTATAATGATGGTACCCATGAAGTTATTTTAAAATTCTCTTTGTTTAAGAAAAAGGGAATGTCATTCTCACCTAGATTCTTTTAATATCAAACCACTATGAAGAAATCACTATATATTTTATTCATGATGTGTGTATGTTCTAGTTATGCACAGAATGATTTAAAAAAAGCAGATGAGCTTTATGACAGACATATGTATGCAGATGCTGCAGTACTTTATGATGAGCACCTCAATGACTCAGAGAAGATAGCGCCTACTACCTGGCAGCATATTGCAGACACGCATTATAACCTTAAGAATTATGAGCGTGCAGAGATTGCATACAAGAACACCTTTGAAGCACTAGGATACACGATGGAACCTGCACACATCTGGCAGTATTTTGATGTACTACGCTTCTTAAAAAAGTATGAAACGGCAGATGATTTTTATGTTGGTTATTTAAAACTATCCAAAAAAGACAAAGAGCTCAATAGATACTATGAAGAAAAGTCTAGGTTTAATGATATCCTAGCAAATGATACGCTCTATCAGATTACAAATCTTGATATTAACTCTAGCTATGCAGATTTTGGCGGATCCTTGTATAAGAATAAACTGGTATTCTCAACGGCGCGCAATGATGAAGAAAATAAAATTTACAAAAGAGATAACACCCCTTACCTATCGCTTTATGAAGCCACCATAGATAGTACTGGTACCTACTCAAATGTTAAGCTTTTTAATGAAGAGCTAGAAACCCAGTATCACGACGCCACGGCTACTTTTTATAATAATGATCAAACGCTGGTCTATGCTTCAAGTGCACAATCTGGATCTCGTAAGATTTATACAAAAAAAAAGAGAAACTTCTTTAAGCTTTACCGCGTGCAGATTAATAAGGACAAATTTGACAAGGAGGAACTTCCCATTAATGGTAATGGCTATTCCATAGGGCAGCCTTTTGTAACTACAAATGGTAGTCAGCTGTATTTTGTGTCAGACATGCCGGGTGGTTATGGCCGTGCAGATATTTATGTGTGTGACATACGAGCAGATGGCTCACTCTCCACACCTCGCAATCTAGGTGATGCGGTAAACACACCATATGATGACTTTTTCCCTTTTGTAAAAAACAAAGTACTCTATTTTGCCTCTAAGGGTCACGTAGGTTTTGGCGGCCTTGATATTTACAAAGCGCAGCTTAGAGACGGCATTTATAGTAATGCCCGCAACCTCGGACTTGGGATCAACAGCAATGCAGACGACTTTGCTTATGTGGCGAGTAACACTAAAAATGAAGGATATTTTAGCTCAAACAGAGAAGGCGGTAAGGGCGACGATGACATTTACTCCTTTGTATATGATCGCGGTGAGTGCTTCCAGACCCTGGAAGGAACCGTTACAGACTCACAAACAGGCGCACCATTACCAGCAGTGACTATCATCGCTTATGATACAAGTAATAAGCAAGTAGCCGAAACACTTACTGACGCGGCAGGAACCTACACCCTACAGATGGGTTGTAATATTAAATACAATATAAAAGCATCAAAAATAGGCTACTCAAAAGATGAGCTGGACTTGAACACAGGCACAGAGCCTAATGGGCTCATTAACTTTGTAGATTTTAAACTGGCTAACCTTTCAGACATTTTTGTTACAGATGGTGAGATAGAAAAGATCAAAATCAACCCTATTAATTTTGAGTCTAACCGTTATGCAATCAACATATTTGCCGCACAACAGCTCCAGCGCATTATTGACATTATGAACGAATATCCTGCGCTTATCATCAAGATAGAATCCCACACAGATCAACGTGGTGGAGCGTCATATAACCAGACCTTATCAGAAAATAGAGCCATTTCTACCCGAGACTATTTGATTAAAAATGGTATTTCGAGTTCGCGCATTGAGAGCGCCAAAGGGTTTGGTGAGTCAAGGCCCATACACATTTGTGATGAGGCAGACGATAGCTGTACAGAGGTGCAGTATTTAGAAAATAGACGTTCAGATTTTATTGTGGTTAGCAGGTAGCAACACCTTGTTCTTTACCCAATAACTGTAAGCCTTCCTAGTTCCCCAGCTATAGTGAAGGCTTATTTTTATGCAAGCTGTTTATAAATGTAAACTAATGGTGTGTGGAGTTTTCACGCTTTCGCGAAAGCGTGCCACTCATACATGAATATTTGATTGGTTATAACAAACGAGCAAGTCTTAAACACTCACACCACAAGAGGCTCTTTTAAGTAGCATATACTCCCCTGCGTTTTTAAAGTCTCTTACAGAAGTACCTGTATAGCGTTTAAATGTTTTTGAGAGGTGACTTACATCTGTAAAGCCTAGCTCATCTGCGATTTCAGTGAGGGTAAAATCTGAGTTGAGAAGACGTATCTCTACTAGTCTAAGTTTGGCTTTCATAATATACTCACGCAAGGACATCCCTACCTGTTTTCTAAAAAACTCACTTACGTAGGTGGCAGACATCATAAATGTTTCTGCAAGTCTATCTACTTTAAGTAACTCACTTTTTGCAATGTTCTCGTTGATGTAGGTGAGCATTTTTGTTGCTCTATCATCACTTGTTGTATTTACAATCTCATAGTGACTCCCCTTTTTTATATTTCTAATAACCACTTCTAAGATACTTACCATAAGACTTGAGATAAGCGATACAGAGACCTCTCGATAGTTTCTAGTCTCTCTTAAAATAATTGCCGTAAGCTGTTTGAGATGCTCCCTATCTGCATCACTTTTAATGATATCGCCAGGCAGCTGGTTATAGTTAGATAAGATGTAGGCGGCTTCTTTAAACCACTCAGACTTATCGAGCGTCATTTTATTAGAGCTTTTAAAAAACGAATTTGTAAACTTTAAAAAGACAAATTTTGTACGCTTCTCTATATTAAAAGAGTGACACTTTAAGGGAGGTAGTAAAAAGATACTATCCTTTTTATAATCGTAGAGGTTGTAATTAATACACTGCGTACCCTCTCCACTTTCTATAAGCACAAGTTCAAAAAAGTTGTTTTTAACTGGGCGTTGTTTCCACTCAGATAACTCCATTTCTTGTATTTCAAAAGGTTTATAAGCTTCTAATACTTGCATAGTAGTATAATTTAGGGACAAATTTAGGGTTTTATAGCGTTAAAATTATCATAACACACTTAATAACCTCTATTTATACCTAATTAACCATTTTATATACAAATAGACTAGCGACCTATCCCACTACCTTTGTATCATCAAAGAAAAACACAAACTATAAAATAAAGCATATATGAAAGCAATGATTATGAACGAATACGGTGAGAATGCCGCATTCACAGCAAGCGAAGTAGCAAAACCAGCAGTAACTCCAGGTCACGTGAGTATCAAGATTGCAGCCTCTAGTGTGAACACGGTAGATACCATGATACGCAAGATGGGATCAGACCTACCACTATCACCAGCAGCACCAGCTATATTAGGAATGGACTTTGCAGGAGTGATAGAAGCGGTAGGTGAAGGTGTACATGACTTTAAAGTAGGCGACGAGGTATACGGTTGTGTAGGTGGCCTTGCCGACTTACAAGGTACGCTAGCCGAATATATCGTGGCAGATAGTAAACTTATTGCTCACAAAGCTGCCAACTTATCTATGACTGAGGCAGCATCACTACCACTTGTGGCAATTACTGCTTATGAAGGATTAATACGCGCAGGGATTAAAAAAGGGCAGAAAGTACTCGTACACGGAGGTTCTGGAGGTGTAGGCCACGTTGCGGTACAACTAGCTATTCACTTTGGGGCAGATGTATATGCTACTTGTGGAGGACCAGAGCAACAAAAGATTATAGAAGGATATGGAGCAACGGCAATTAACTATAAAGAAGAAACGGTTGAATCATATGTAGCAAAATATACAGATGGTGCAGGTTTTAACCTTATTTACGATACCGTAGGTGCAGATAACCTTACAAAGTCTTTTGAGGCAGCAGCACTTAATGCACAAATTGCTACTACAGTATCTATGTGCAACCTAGATCTTACTCCAGCACACTTTAAAGGATTATCACTACACGTTGTGTTTATGCTCATCCCTATGTTACACAACTACAAGCGTGAAGAGCACGGAGCGATTTTAAAAGAGCTAAGCAACATCGCACAAGCCAAAGCACTAGTACCTCTAGTAGACAGCACATTTGCGCTAGAGAATGTAGGTGATGCTTATGCAAGACTAGAGAGTGGTAAAGCAATAGGTAAAGTAGTTGTAACTAACTAAGACCTCATCCATAGGCTTACTACGGAAAGCAATTAAACCTTAAACACCTATAAAATAAGTGTTTAAGGTTTGAAAATACAGAACTTTGCTCTTCATAATAACCAACATTTTAACTACCAAAGCCAACAGCCATTTTTGCGTAGTTCTGTTATAAATTTAAAATATAATAGCAGTAGCTATATGTAAAACATAATATTATGAGTACCATAGAACATACAAATGCACTTGCAGAAGCTCGTGCTTTAGAAGTACCATCACGAGAATTATCATTAAGACGCGATCCATCTGTTTCTCAATTTTGGAACGAAAATCGCAAACTACTAGAAGCTGCTTGGGCAGAATGGGAAATAGAAAACAAAGATGATTTATTAGTTCCTGACGAAACCTTGCTAGACCCACTATTACGTAAAGCCATTAAAGACGCTTGGGAAAACCCAGAAAAAGAATCTGCTGTTGCCGATTTATGGGAAGAAATTATACCTGGTGTTTATGTAGCACAGTTTTTTGATCTAGATCGTTTAGCAGATTTTCGTAACTATCTAGAAGCTGTAGCAAACTCAGGAGTGCCAAAACGTGCACCTTATGGTATACAATTAAACCGATATGGAATGATGTTAGACCCTCGTTCTGAAGGTCATCTGGCAGCACCTAATTTTCAGGCATTTTATAATGATATGATGGACCGTTTTATGCGTCCTATAGCGCGTTTGTTATTAGGAACTTACGGTTATGACAATCAGACTTTTGGTTTTTCAATACAGTACAACCCAGATAAAGACAAGGATTTACACGCACATACCGATGCCTCTGCAGCTACCTTGAATATCAATATCAACTTACCAGATGAAAAGTTTACAGGATCTGAGGTTGATTTTTATGATAAAGCTTCAGGGAAAACGGTGCAAGCTATTTTTGAGCCTGGAAAAGCAATCATCCATAGAGGGAATGTGCCACACGCAACGCATCCCATTACAAGCGGGCAACGTAGTAATTTAGTAGTGTGGTTATATGGAGATCGTATGCAAATACCACGTGGTAGTAAAAGCAGCTACGGAAATATTAGCAACAGCGACACTATTAAAGATGCTGCTTTAGAAAGTGTAACCGCTCGCCAGCGATGGAGTTTACCTGATGGTCCTAAAGATACCATTGCACCTTTTTAAGAAACGTAGGTTAATTATTATCTTAGAAAAAGAATAAAATAAAAAGAACTGGCACTACAACGAGTGCCAGTTTTCATCAACTTAAACATATAGGAATGAGCAAGACCATATTAATCACTGGAAGTACTGACGGCATAGGTAAACTAGCCGCCATACAGCTAGCCAAACAGGGACATACCTTGTACATACACGGTCGTAATGCTACAAAAGTAGCAGAGACCATCGCCACCATAAAAGCCGAAACTAACAATGAACACATAGACGGTTTTGTTGCAGATTTTTCTAGTATGGCAGCAGTGCGTGCTATAGCTAGTGAGGTAAATGAAAAACTCACAACACTAGATGTACTCATAAATAACGCAGGGGTTTTTAAAAGCCGCGAGCTGTTTACAGCAGATGGGCTTGATATGCGTATGGCGGTAAATTATATAGCGCCTTACCTGCTCACCACTTCCCTACTCGATCTTCTTAAAAAAGGCAAGCGCACGCGCGTTATCAACTTGAGCTCTGCAGCACAGTCATCTGTAATAGATAGCGTACTAGCAGGTACTAAAGAAGAGATCCAGCAAGAGACCTACGCACAGAGTAAGCTTGCTTTATTAATGTGGAGCTTTGACCTAGCAATACAAGAGCCAGCACTTACGGTTATCCCTGTAAACCCAGGTTCTTTACTTAATACAAATATGGTTAAAGAAGCCTACGGTCACCACTGGTCACCAGCAGATAAAGGGGCGACTATTTTACAAGACCTCGCTACAAACCCTAGTTATGCGAGTCATAGCGGTGACTATTTTGATAATGACAAAGGAAGCTTTGGCAGGGCGCATACAGATGCCTACAGTGAACAAAAACGCACACACTTAATCACCACAACACAGCAGATTTTAAAAAAAATCTCATAAACCACAAAAAGCTTTACTTATCAGAAAACAGAGCCATCTCTACCCGAGACTATTTGATTAAAAATGGTATCACGAGTTCGCGCATTGAGAGTGCAAAAGGGTTTGGTGAATCTAGGCCCATACACATTTGTGATGAGGCAGACGATAGCTGTACAGAGGTGCAGTATTTAGAAAATAAACATTCAGGTCTTATTGTGGTAAGCAGGTAGCAACACCTTGTATTTGCCCAATAACTGTAAGCCTTCCTAGTTCCCCCAACGCTAGTGAAGGCTTTTTTTTTTGCAAGTCTTTAATAGTTGTAGACTCATGGTGTGTGGAGTTTTTACGCTTTCGCGAAAGCGTACCATAAACACCTCACAAACAGCACCTCATTTGCAAGCTACGGCACTATAAAAGATGGTATATTTAGGGCAGTATTCATCTAACCACGCGCTATGAAATATACCCTATTCCTCCTCACCCTACTCTGCATACTCACGGGATGCACACAGAAAGAAGCGACCTCACAAGAAACCGTCGCAGCCTACTACAAGGCTGTTGCCGAAGGGAATTATAAAGAAATAAGCAGCTTGATAAGCGATAGCATCACCATCACGGCGGGAGATTATGTGATGCCTTTTGATAAAGAGAGTTACTACGAGCACTTTAAATGGGACTCCATATTTAAGCCTTCCTACGAGGTGGTTTCCATAGAAAACGACAGCGCGCAAGTAATCGCAACGGTAGCGGTGAGCTCACTGCGTTTTGAATTTTTAAAGAATAACCCACTCACCTGCAGTCATAATATTTACCTACATGATGGCAAGATCACTAAGCTAGAAGAAATCACCTGCATCGATGTAAACTGGGATGTGTGGCAACAAGAACGCGACTCCCTAGTAGCCTGGACCGCCCGCAATCACCCTGAGCTAGATAATTTTATTAATGACCTGAGTATGAAAGGTGCGATAAAGTATAAGAAAGCGATGGAGTTGTATGTAGGGCGTGGTGCGAAGGATTGATGATATTTGATGCAAAGTAGAAACCTGTGAAGCAATTTATTATAGATTAAAACCACCTTCTTGGTACCATAACAATTACGTTCACAAGTTATTAAGTTGAAAATAAATTAGCTAATTGCCGATACGTAGTTTTATCAAGAAAGTAATTGATTTAAATTTTTATCAATCATTTAAATAAAATAGCGATCCCTTATAACCCACCCTTAAAGGCTTAATCTAGTAAAGTACTCAATAATAATTTATAGAAGTGCCTGTATATCAGATTGATTTTCTACTGAGATTGATTGTTCTTTTAGAATATTTAAAGTTCGTTTTCCATGTTCCTTTAAAAACTTTTCACACTTCCATTTTTTTATAAAACCATTAGGTATGTATAGTTCTAATTCATTTATAAAGTCTTTATGTTCTTGAGTCCTTTTTTTCGCTTTTTCACTTAATGAGCTTTTCAATTTTATCTCTTCTGTTTTACTCAACTTACGTTCTGGAGCTAAAATGATTTTACCATCTTTTTTCATCATAAAGACATTAAATCCTTCAGAAAGTATACCTATAAAAACATTAGTTTGTATCGTTTCATAAGTACAAAATACAGTCTTAAAACGTTTTACATTTTTATCCTCTAATGCCCTAATAGCTAAATTTTTAATAATACTTTCTGCATCGGAAATAAATGTATGATAAGAAAGTATATAGTTTGAATAAGCTAAGGATAATTGATTAAAAGTTGGTTTATTGATTGTGGCTAAAACTATTTCTTTATTGTCATTACTTTTGTAACGTTTGAAATATTCCTCTTCCGCATGAGAGTAAATTTTAAATCCTTTTATTACTGGCACTGTGTTTTTTGATGCTTCAATTAAGAAATATTTATTCTTGCTACTGCTGCTATTCCATTGATCACGAACTTTAGATGAGTTTTTTCTAAACAACTTACTTAGTTTATTAATAAAATTACGTTCCTCTAAAACCTTATAAATTAACTCTGCTTCAGTTGTACTCAATTCTTTATCACTTGACATCAATGAATGGAATTCTGCAAACTCTGGATCACTTTTATAACCTAGTTCTTTAAGTCTTGTTCCGTATAACAAATCTGTAATCTCCACTAAAGTGGACCAATTATGGTGGGTTACTGTTCGTAATTGAATTTCAATGCGTTTTCCAGATGCTTTATCTTTAACATAAATATGAATGCCTCGATAACCAATGGGCTTAGGATCCGAAATATAATCTCTTATTTTTCCTGATAACTCAAACTCTTTTAAAATAAGGTCTAGAGCTTTATAAACTTCTCTATCGCTATCAAATATCACTCTTAAGCCAGCGATGTCGCCCATACGAGATAGTTTCATTCCATTTTCTCTAAAAACTTTATTCACTATCGTACTTATTCGCTTTAATCTAAATGCCACTATTGCACTAGTCCTTACCTGACTTTTAATCATAACTAAACGATTAAAGGTGTCACGCATAGGTTCATAAAATGATGTTCTAAACTCCTGTAAATCCTTTAAATCATCATTATTAAGTTCGCCTTGGTTCACTCTAATGCGCTTCCCTAACCTATTTATTTTCTCGTTTGAAATCATTAAAAATCTTATATTTTTCTAATACTACTTTTATGAATCGACTCTAATAGATTGCTCTACAACATCCTCAATTGTTTTAGCTTTTGTATCATTACAATCACCAAATAAATTATAAATACGGTTTAAATCACTCTGAAAGTTATACACTGTAGAAGCGACAAATAGTTTTATATTATTACATTTGACACTCATTGTATCAAATCTTCAATGCTTTATTTAAATTATTATAATAAAGAACTACATAGTATTCATGTATAAATTGAGTAATTCTTAGTACTAAATATAATAGCGTATATAATAAAACTCATTATTAAAGAGAAGTGAATTTCTAGCATGAGCATTAATATTATTTAATACGTTACGACTAGGATGTTTCGCCCTGCCAAAACCATGATTAATTGCATAATAGGGGATATTAGCGGTATTCAATCGATTCGACATAGGATTCCAATTAGCTGCTGAACCATGATGTGGAACTTGAAAAATTCCAGTTTTTTCCAATTTATTTTGAAAATAATCACAAAAGAAATTAAAATCTATTTTAGTCTTTAAGAACTGATCACCTGTCAAAATTGTTCCTGATTTATCACGATTTAAAAAGTCATAAAAATTTCTACCTCTATAAAGATAAAATCTTTTATTAACCATAGGTCCATGATACAAACATATTGAAGTATAGTTAAGATTTTTATTTATATGAGTTTTATAGAAATCTTGTAGTACACTCCTGTGTTTATCTTCAAACATGTCTACTAAATTTAAACTATGCATTCTCATATAATTCCGAATAGCACTTTCGAAATCACTTAAATCTGTTAATTTCTTAGTTTCTCTATGATAGAATAAAAACTCCCAAATGGAGTTGCCCAATGTGAATCTACTATTATAAGGTAAAAAGCTAACTTCTTCATAATTATCTAGTCTAGGATCATCTTCTAAGGCTCTTTGTTTGAAGTCTGAATCTTCTTGAAATTGGAGCGAATCAAAATCAGTTTGTTTCTCTGAATTAGAATCATTATTTCCCCTATTTAAATTATTATCATTTTTTTTAATTGAATCTGGCTCGATAAATACAATTTGACCTATTTCAGAGCCAAAAGAGCGGAAATAAGCATGGGGATCTCTCAAAAAATCAACAGTATCTTGATCATAGGAATTATCACTTCCTATAAGCGCTAATCTCTTAATCAGTGGCAAATAAGGCAAAATAATAGTTTTGACATACATGCCTTGCATTAACCTTTTTATACCGCTGAAATGATCTTTATGTAAATGAGATATTATAAGTAAATCAATTTTATCAATATCCCTTTTAAAATCATCAATAGCATCGTTGAGATATGTTCCTTTGGTAACTGATCCACAATCATAAACCATCACAAATGGTTTATGATATTTATAACCTATTTCTCCAGTATAAAAACAACCTTGACCTACTTTTTGAAACTGAAATTTACCATTCATAGTTTTATTCTTTGTCCACAACAACCTCTTTTCCACCCTCAAAAACCTCCTTCAAAACACTTTGCATCATCATCTCGCTATGTTGCTGGCTTTGTTGTACTTCTTGCTCTAGCACATCACATAAAGCCATTAAAGCATTGACTTTTTCTACAATGGCTTTTTGTTCTTCTAGTGGTGGAAGTGGGATTGGTAATGTTTCCCATTTACCTTTGTTAATTATTGGAGTTGCCGAACCCGATGCTTTATCTATTACACATTTCTGAAAATAAGGTGATTGGCAGATTACTTTGATATAAACTGATGGAATTAGAACTGGTGATATAGTATTGATTTGCTGATTGCAACTTACGTCAATATCATTGATATTACACTTCCCTATACTTCCTCCGATGCATACCATCATAACTGAATCCTTCGGAATTAATCGACCAACTGAAATTCCTAATTCAGATAAACCTGAAACTGGATATTCCATTGAATGATTTGAAATATCTGCTGGACCTATAAATGGTATAAAATCACCATAATTTTCAGGATTCCTTTTTGGTGGAGTGCTTCCAGTTTGGGTGAAACCTGATTCTCTCAACCTACACCAAACCCAACCTTCAGGTAACTCATAAGGAATTTCATCTTCTGTAATTGGTGGTAAGGCTTTTACTTTTTTTATTTTTTTGTCTGCAATGAGTTGTGCTTTCTCTTCTTGGATGCGTTTTAAGAGATTACTTGCGTGATGCGTTCCTTCGACAAGCTCAGGATGACTGGAGCGCCAGTCTGCTGTGAGTTTTCCTTGTACGGCTAATTGTAAAATAGTTTCTCTTAGCTTTTTAATGTTTGTGGTTTCATTAAAGAAGCTTTTAAAATGGTCTTGTAGGTTAGTCCAATCTTGGTTTGTGTTATTGGCGGTGAGTTGCTGTAATGCAGATGTTACGTAATCTTCTTTTAACCCAATACGTGCTACCGTTAATTGCTCTAATTGCTCTACTTCTTTAAAAAGCGTTTCTACGACTTTTACAATTTCTTTTTGTTCTTCTAGTGGTGGAATAGGTATATAAATTCGACTTAAATGTGTTGAACCAAAATTAGGTTGTATACCTACTAATTGTTCCGACATTTGGTCAACAAAAAAACCAGATGAAATAAAAGTTTTCAAATATTGTGGATACCAATCGTGACCATAGAAACACATTCTTACCATACTCGTGTTAAGCATCACATCATAACCAGGATCTGTGAACCAAGCACTTTTTCCCCAGCTTCCTCCTGAACTAGCAAACAAGAGGTCTCCTTCTTCAACTTTAAAATGCTCATACTTTTGTTCAAATTCCTCTCTTTCAACGTGCAAAGTAGTGTTATCTAAAATTAAATTATCTCCTACGATATTTCTAACATTCAATAATTTAACTCCTGTTTCTCTATATTGCCATTTACGTATACCTGGACCTTCTTGAAAAAAAGCTACATCTGAGAAATTATACCAAGCCCAACTTTTTGGAATAGCATACTTCATATCTTGAATTACCTTGATTTCACTAATTTTTTTTACACGTAATTTTCTTTTTTCAATTAATTGAGCTTTTTCATCTTGAATATCCTCTAATAATTCAGAAGCGTGTAGAATCTGTAAATTTTCTTTTCTCCATTTTTCAGTTAAGTTACCTCTTAATGCGAGGCGAATTATTAAGCCTTTTAATTCTTGCGCGTTTTTAGGACGTAGGGTTAATTCTTTAAAATGTTGTAGTAGTTGCATATGGTTAAGAGGTGGCTTGCTTAGGTTGTTCTTGACATTAAATTGTTCTTGACTCTAAATCGTTCTCGACTGCGCTCGAACTGACATTGTTCTTGACTGTGATTGAAATGTCATTGTTCTTGAAAGTGATTACTTGACTTAGCTCTCGACTGCGCTCGAGCTGACATTCAATTTTTATTTTTTTGCTTTCGCGAAAGCGTACTTACAATGAGTCTATTTTAAAGCTTCTGTTAATACGTCTATGATTTTGTCTTGTATGGAAGAAATCTTAGTTTCTGTAGCTCGATACTTTTCTAAAATAACTTCTGGACTTTCTAAATTATCTGCTTCTTGATGTGGGTTTTTGATATCAAGATTATAACCGCGCTTCTTAATCTCTTCTATAGAAACTTTCCAAGCGTATTCATTTTCTACACGTTTGTTCCACCATTTTTTTTCTACATCAAACTCTTTGATATTTATAGGTTTGGTTTTATTGTAGCTTTTGGCACCTTTTGGGTATTGGTGTTCATAATACCATACTTCTTTAGTAGGCGTACCTTTTTCAAAAAACAACAAGTTGGTTTTAATACCTGTGTATGGGTTAAAAACGCCATTAGGTAAGCGAACTATGGTATGTAGGTTACATTTATCGAGTAGCTCTTCTTTAAGGCGTGTTTTCATCCCTTCCCCAAACAAGGTGCCATCTGGTAATACAATGGCGCAACGCCCTTTATCTTTTAAGAGCTTAATGATGAGGGCAAGAAATAAATCTGCCGTTTCCTTAGTTCTAAACTTTTTTGGGAAGTTGGTTTCTGTACCATCTTCTTCTACTCCACCAAAAGGAGGATTAGAAAGTATGATATCGAGCTTGTCTTTCGCACCCCAATCTGCATAGGGTTTACTGAGTAGGTTATCTCTGCGCACTACCGGCAAGTCAAAACCGTGTAGCATTAAATTTGTGGTACATAGCAAATGCGGTAGTGGTTTCTTTTCTATACCACGTATGGACTGTTGTAGTACGTCTCTATCTTTTGGTGTTTTTACTTGGCTACGTACTGCATCAATAGTACAAGTTAAGAAGCCTCCAGTACCACAAGCTGGATCTAAAACGCTTTCTCCTAACTGTGGGTCTATCATATCTACCATAAACTGCGTCACGGCTCTAGGCGTGTAATACTCACCAGAAGAACCAGCAGATTGTAGGTCTTTTAATATGGTCTCGTAAATATCATTAAATAGATGACGCTCTGTAGTGCTATTGAAATCAATCTCATTGATAACATTTATTACCTGACGGAAGAGCGTTCCATTTTTCATAAAGTTATACGTATCATCAAAAACGGCACGTATAATTTTTGCTTGTGGGCTTATGGTAATGTCTAAGTCTTTTAACGTAGGAAACAGCTCGTTTTCTATAAACTCCATAAGGGCATCACCTGTAAGGCCTTCATCGTCTGCCGCCCAGTTTTGCCATTTTAAGTTTTCTGGAATAGGCGATTGGTAATCATCTATGGTGATTTCCCATTCTTCTTCTTTATCTGCAAAAATCTTCATAAAAAGCATCCACACCATTTGCGAGATGCGTTGTGCATCTCCATCTACTCCTGTGTCCTTACGCATAATATCGCGTATGCCTTTTATGTTTGTTGTTATGTTGCTCATTGTTATTTTTTAGTATTTAAGTTGAGTTATTATTCCATATTTCTGCATTAAAACTGCGGATGAATAATATAACTTTGATAGCGGTGTTTTTGAATATTCTAAAGACAAATTTTGATCAATTTTCTCTGTCTCTTTAACCATATTGAATAGAGTGCTTATTAATTCAACACTTGATGCATATTCATAATTCTCATTAGAACCTTCTTTTAAAATATTTTCGGTAAAAAAAAACTTTTTAAGATCTGAACACATATATCCTTTTGGATCAGTAGAATTGAAAACAATGTAGTGTTGATCACCATCGTTGATATTAAAATGAGGTGGATTGAAACCTGCCTGATTAAATTGATTACAATTAATAATTGCTGTATTCTCTATTATTTTTTGATTCCAAAATAAGTCATAAAACTCCTTATTAGTAGAAAATTTAGGGGCGCAATAGTAAGTTTTGAATCTAGGATGGCATTTAGCAATATCTCTTAACCTGTCAAACTGCGGAATATTACCATGATTGTAGACTTTAAAACGATAGTAAGGAAGTAAATCCTTAGATATACCACTTTTGATTTCTCTCTTACCTCTTTTGGTTCTTAAAAGCTCACTCCTTTTGAATTGATAAAATTCTAAGTTTGATAAACCTTTAATTATAAAATCAGATCCTGTTAATGGTTCCATTGAAGTCGTTGGCAATGTGAATGGTGGTTTACGTCCAGGATATTTCACTCTATATTGATGAAAATATTCACCTAAGAATCCCATTACGAATTGTGTTTCAGAAAATTCACTTTTAGCCATTATGCTATATTATATATTTCGTTTTCTAAATCTTTAATAGCTTGGTCAAAGTCTTTCTTTTTTCCAAAAGCTCTCACTAACTCTACCGCCGAGCCTATTTGGTTAAGTGGTTGTACTTTAAGAATAGAACCTTGTTCTATAGATACAATTCCTTCTTGCTCATACTTGTCAAGTAAGCTATTCAACACCTTTTGTGCGGTCTCGCTATATTTTGTGAAGTAGTTACGCTTGCGCACATTGTCTGCTCGTTCTTGTCTAGTTAATGCAGGTTGATCAAATGCGATGTGGCAAATTAAGTCAAAATCGTCTAAATCTCGCCCTACATCTTCACGTAAAGCTTCCAATAACACACCATGTTCTGCGAGTTCTTTTATTAGTTCCTCTTTCTTTTCTGCATTATTCCATCGCTGGATAAAATCATCAAGTGAGGCAAACTCTTCGGTTATATTTTTTTTAGAATAATCTTTTAGAGATTCTGTGATTAGTTTTCCGTCTTTACCATAATACTGTACTCGCTCATTTACTACAGAAACAGGAATCTGATTTACAAAATACTTACGTATAACTTCTCCTTCCTCATCAATATTCACATTAGGTTGTGTAGGTTGAAAACCACCTAAACTTTCTGGTTGGCTTATATCTTGTGGAGTTTGTTCTTCTTCATCTGGTGGGACAACCGGTTCACCTGGCTTTGGCTCATAAATCTGAACAGGGTCACCATCAAAATCTGGTCTTGCAAAAATATTAGTTGCCTTTCTAAAATCCATTATCGTAAAATAGACTTTTCCCTCTGCTTCTCTAATACGTGTTCCCCTACCTATGATTTGTTTAAATTCTGTTACAGAATTGATATTAGATTCTAGAACAATAAACTTTACCATTTTGGTATCAATACCAGTCGTCAACATTTTTGAGGTGGTAGCAATTACAGGAAAGGTTTCCTCTACATCTGTAAAATTGTCTAGCTCTTGCTTACCTACCTCATCATCTCCAGTGATTTTCACACAGTAATTCCAGTTTTTTGCAACGAGGTCTGCATTTTCATTAATAAGCGCTTGACGCATTCTATTAGCATGATCTATGTCTACACAAAAGACAATCGTTTTTGCATATCGATCTGTTGCTTTAAGGTATTCTGTGATTTTTTTTGCAACCAATGCTGTACGCTCATCGATAGCTAATGTTCTATCGTAATCTTTTAAATTATAAATACGGTCTTCTACTTCGTTACCGTACTTATCGAGTAAACCAGCTGTAGGTCTCCAGCCTTCGTCAACATTAGTGGTAATACGCACTACTTTATATGGAGCTAAGAAACCATCATCTATTCCTTGTTTTAGAGAATACGTATACACAGGTTCTCCAAAATATTCCATATTAGAAACATCTTTAGTTTCTTTAGGAGTAGCCGTTAAACCTACTTGAGTTGCTGCTGTAAAATAATCCAACACATCTCTCCAAGCAGAAGCTTCAGAAGCAGAGCCTCTATGACACTCGTCAATCACTATTAAATCAAAAAAATCTGGACTGAATTCTTTATATGCATTTTTATCTTCGTCGTTACTAGTAAGCCCTTGATAAAGCGCAAAATAAATCTGATATGATTTATCAATTTTCCGATTCTTGATAATGTGCATGATATCATTACCAAATGGTGAAAAATCACCATTTTTAGTTTGTGTTAATAACGCATTTCTATCGGCTAAAAAAAGGATACGCTTTTTAACGCCTGTTTTCCAAAGGCGCCATATAATATTAAAAGCTGTGTAGGTTTTACCAGTTCCTGTAGCCATCACTAAGATTATCCTATCTTGGCCTTTTGCAACCGCTTCTATAGTTCTGTTAACTGCATTTTGTTGGTAATATCTAGGTGACATACCGCTATCGTCTGCATAATAATCTTTCTCAACAATTTCTTGCGCTTGTGGTGTGTCTAGACTTTGGTGTTTTAAATACTTAATCCATAGAACTTCTGGAGAAGGGAAATCATCCAATGAGATTTCTTGTTCTAAAGATCCTGAGGTATCTGTTTTATCATGAAAAACAAAAGAATCTCCATTTGAAGTAAATACAAAGGGAATTTGTAGTATTTCTGAATACTCCAAAGCTTGCTGCATTCCATGACCAACTGCTTTCTTGTTGTCTTTTGCTTCAATAATCGCAATAGGAATGTTAGACTTGTAATAAAGGATATAATCTGCTCTTTTACTTTTTCCTCGAGTGTACATTTTACCTTGTACAATGATTCTACCATCCGTAAAAGAAACTTCTTCTCTTACTTGCGTACGCATATTCCACCCTGCATTTTGAAGAGCGGGATTGATGAATTTAGTACAAATATCCCGTTCAGTAAGGTTCTTTTTATTCATTGATGATTGATGATGAGTTTGATAATTCAAGATACATATTTTGTAAGAAGATTATTATAAACTGTGTAAGAAAAACAACTTAAATAGGCTTTAACCAGAAACTTACTAGATGGAACTCAAAAACAAACTCTAACCCAGCACAAAACCACCCTAATTTACACTCAATTCATACATTTAATAAGTATTATCTTCCAAGAACAGAATTATAACTACTTTTCACCATCAAACCCAACACTCACCTATGACCATAGAAGACCTAGCAGGCACATACACCATCACAGGAAGCAACCAAAGTGCAAATGCAGCTGGTTATGAGGGCGAACTCACACTAGCGCTAGATGAGCATAAAAGAATTGTTGCTAATTGGCTAATAAGTGGTGATCAGCGCCAACAAGGAACTGGTTTCTTTAAGAATAATATTCTGGTGATTAATTTTAATTATAAGGGCGATGACGAGACCATCTACAAAGGTGTCGTCGTCTATCAATGCATCACCAAAGATCTACTAGAAGGCTTCTGGTCAGAAAAACACGGCAATCCGCTATACCTAGGTGAAGAACGCTGCTATAGAAAAGGGGTGAATAAGGAGATGCTTAATTAGGGGGTAGCTCGTAGTCGGTAGGCGGTAGTTAGTAGGCGGTAGTTGGTAGGTGGTAGTCGGTAGCTTGTAGGCGGTAGCTTGTAGGCGATAGGCGGTTGTAGCATAGCTTAAGTAACGTATTCTATATTCGAATATGGAATAAGAAAGGGATTACCTGCGGTGATCCCAGAAGGGAATCCTGGGCAAGCATGAGAGCTTCAACGAGCGGTGCTCGTTAGGTTTTTTGTTTTCTACCCCTACTTACAAGCGGAAATTAGAAATAAATAATTGGCGAAAATTAGAAGGGGATTACCTGCGGTGATCCCAGAAGAGGAATCCTGGGCAAGCATGAAACCTACAACGAGCTCTGCTCGTTAGGTTTTTTGTTTTCTACCCCTACTTTCAAGCGGAAATTAGAAATAAATAATTGGCGAAAATTAGAAGGGGATTACCTGCGGTGATCCCAGAAGGGAATCCTGGGCAAGCATGAGAGCTTCAACGAGCGGTGCTCGTTAGGTTTTTTGTTTTCTACCCCTACTTTCAAGCGGAGCTTGACGTATGGTTATAAAACAAAAAACCCGCAACAACGTTGCGGGTTTCTTTTGCGGAGAATGAGGGATTCGAACCCCCGGAGGTGTGACCCTCAACAGTTTTCAAGACTGCCGCATTCGACCACTCTGCCAATTCTCCTAGAGTGCCTCATCAAGCTATCTGCTTGATTGCGGGTGCAAATATACAGTGCTTTTTCCTTTACAACAACACTTTTTTGTAGTTTTTTTAAATCAACCACATAACTCCCACTACCCGAGCACTTTTAGCACTAAAAAAAATATAAACACACCTTTCCTCAACACCTAACATCCTTACCCAACCAAAAAAAACCTTCCCCGCAAGGGAAAGAAAAAATGAAGTCTCTCTTCGAAGAGAGATTTAGAGAGATGTTTCACAACAGTAGGCAACAACAGTGAGGAAACAACACGACAGCCTTCCCTGCCTTGGGCGGAAGACCAACCACCACTTCCCCGCAAGGGAAAGAAAAAATGAAGTCTCTCTTCGAAGAGAGATTTAGAGAGATGTTTCACAACAGTAGGCAACAACAGTGAGAAAACAACAAGAAAACCTTCCCTGCCAAGGGAAGAAAACCAACCACCACTTCCCCGCAAGGGGAAAAAAAACGAAGTCTCTCTTCGAAGAGAGATTTAGAGAGATGTTTCACAACAGTAAGCAACAACAGAAAAGAAAAAACACCACAGCCCAACACAACTTCCCCGCAAGGAAAAAAAAAATGAAGTCTCTCTTTGAAGAGAGATTTAGAGAGATGTCCCACAACAATGAGCACACAACAGTAAGAAACAACAGTAAGAAACCCACCCCCAAAATTCTGTTCATCAAAATTCCAATAACGCCCCTCTAGTTTTAAAAAGCGTTAAACATTTATCATAATCTTTTTATATTTGCCGGAAGATCCCTAGTTATGAAATCTGTGTACACCATCTGTTACTTTAGTAAAGCCTCTGAGGATCTATCTGAAGAAGAAATTCAAGAAATCTTTGATCATACTAATGAGCGCAATAATGAGCGTGGTGTGCGTGGTATACTACTACACTCTTTTGGTAACTTCTTCCAAGTACTAGAAGGTGACGAAGCGTATCTCACCAACTTATACACTACTAAAATCAAACATGATACGCGTCACCATAGCGTGTTTGAGGTAATTAATAAGGAAAGTCCTAAATCACTTTTTGAAGAATATAACTCACGTTTTCAAACTATTGAAAATAGAGAGCAGCTAGATGAGATCAAAGCGTATCTAAAAGTACACTCGATACAATCTACTACCTCAGATAAGCTATCACGCCTTTTACGATCTTTTATTATACTTGATTAACCATCAAATAACCGTCATAAAAAAAGCCTCACTGTGAAAACAGTGAGGCTTTTTACTTAGTGATGCTTGTACTTATACGTTAAATAAGAAATGCATTACATCTCCATCCTTAACGATATATTCTTTTCCTTGTACAGCTAGCTTTCCAGCCTCGCGTACTTTTGACTCACTACCATAAGTAATAAAATCTTCATATTGTATTACCTCTGCGCGTATAAAGCCTTTCTCAAAGTCTGTGTGGATTACTCCTGCCGCCTGTGGTCCAGTTGCTCCTATATTAATTGTCCATGCACGTACTTCCTTTACACCTGCTGTAAAGTATGTTTGCTGGTTTAATAACTTGTAGGCTCCACGTATTAACACAGCGCTTCCTGGTTCTTCAAGACCTATATCTGCAAGAAACATCTGGCGCTCCTCATAATCATCTAGCTCTGTAATATCTGCCTCTGTACCTACAGCAAGTACTACTACCTCTGCGTTTTCTTCTTTTACAGCCTCGCGTACCTTAGTTACATACTCATTACCATTTACAGCAGCGCCTTCATCTACATTACACACGTACATTACTGGCTTGTCTGTGATAAATTGTAATGGTTTTACATACTCATCTCTGGCATCATCATCTATCTCAATAGCTCGTACAGACACACCTGCTTCTAGTCCTGCTTTTATTTTTAAAAGCACTGCCTCTTCTGCTTGCGCCTCCTTGTTACCTGTGCGCGATGCTCTTTTTACTTTTTCAAGCTTCTTATCTGTAGTCTCAAGATCTTTAAGTTGTAGCTCGATATCGATGGTTTCTTTATCGCGTATAGGGTCTACACTTCCATCTACGTGTACAATATTATCGTTATCAAAACAACGTAGTACGTGTATGATAGCATCTGTCTCACGTATATTTCCTAGAAATTGATTTCCTAGTCCTTCTCCTTTACTTGCTCCTTTTACAAGACCTGCGATATCTACAATCTCTACCGTAGCAGGGATTACACGCTCAGGCTTTACAAGCTCTTCAAGTTTTGACAGACGTTCATCTGGTACATTTACCACACCTACGTTAGGCTCTATAGTACAAAACGGGTAGTTTGCACTTTGCGCTTTGGCATTAGACAGACAGTTAAAAAGGGTTGACTTCCCTACGTTAGGTAATCCTACGATTCCAGCTTTCATAAAATAATGTGTATTAATAGTACGCTTTCGCGAAAGCGGAAAAAATACCTTTCCACTCTTTTTTCAGGATGCAAAGATAATTCTTATTTATAGATCTACCGACTGCCAGACCAAGCTTATATAAACAACCGAAAGTTGTGATATTTTAAGAGAAAGAGGAGGTTGCTACACAAACTTTGGCAAAGACTTAGCAAAGCATTACCATACCCTTAAGCCTCATAGAGGGATTACATGGTACCTTTGTACAGAACCAAAACAAACAACATGAAGAAGTTAATATATACGGTATGTGCAGCACTTTTTACAATCACTGCAGCACAAGCACAAGAAACGATAGAAGAAACGACAACGACAAGAACGACGGTAAAGTCTTCACTAGGTAATGAGACTTTGTACAAAACAGAAAAGGTATCTACCGTAACGCCTACACAACTGGATCCTACAGAAAAAGGACAATTAAACCAAACGCTACAACGAGGAAATACTGTTGTAAAACGTGAGGTTACGTATACTTACAATGATTCTGAGTTTAATCTTAAAGAATCTGAAGATGGATATACGATTATGAGAACTCGTGATAATGACACCTCTGAGTATGGAACTATGCGCCAACTTGCAAAAGGTGACGTATACTTGCTCAAAACTGCAAACGGAATTTCTGTAAGCTACTTTGATGAGGATGGAAATATGGTGTCTGAGGAGTATAACAATGATGATGACTCTGTAAAGACTGTGACTTATAAAATCAAAAAAACGCCAACTTCTACTCAGTTTTAAGAAGTAACGCATGATATTACAGCCATAGACAACTTTGGTTGGTTAGATTCCCGAGAGCGCGAGCCTCGGGTTTCTTTTTGTTAGGCTTTCGCCAAAATTTGAACACTTTACCCTCAATCCATACATTTACAAGTATCTTAGTATCCTAGATATTCTTTATTAGTACATTATGAAAGCTTTATTTACACTCATCCTAGGTTTTTTAATCGCGCTTACCTCCTACTCACAAGAAATTACAGGAGACTGGACAGGTACCGTAGACTTTCAAGGAAAAAAGCTGGACTTTGCTTTTCACATTCAAGAAGAAAATAGCGCTCTTGCCACCACAATGGATATCCCAAGCCAAGGACTCATGGCGGGAAAAGCAGCAACTACTACGTTTACAAATGACACTCTCGTTGCGACTTTTCCAGATTTTAATATCATATACAAAGGTGCTTTTGAAAATGATCGCTTTACGGGTAATATTATCCAAAATAACTTTCCCGTATCACTCAACCTCGAGCGTGGTGTAATCACATTAAACAGACCACAACAACCGAAGGCGCCCTTTAACTACACCACAAAAGAACTCGTTTTTAAGAATAAGGAGGACGATATCCAACTTGCCGGTACACTCACGCTGCCTAATTATATTAAGAATCCTCCCGTAGCTATTATCATAAGTGGTAGCGGCCCGCAGAATAGAGATGGAGATATGTTTGGCCACCAGTTATACTACGTCCTTGCAGATTATCTCACCAGACAAGGGATTGCCGTTTTTAGATACGACGAGCGCGGCGTAGGTAAATCTACTGGAACTTTTAAAACTGCAGGTATCCCAGAGTTTACGAGAGATGCCACGGAGGCACTTGAGTATCTTAAAAAGCGTTCTTATCTCAAGGAGTCTAAATTTGGTTTTATAGGTCATAGCATAGGAGGGATTATTGCTCCGCAAATTGCGGCAACTAATGATGATGTAGATTTTACAGTCATGCTCGCAGGACCTGGAATAGCCGGTGACCAACTCATGCTCTCACAAAAAGCAGCGCTAGAACGGTTACTTAATGTACCAGAAGCTCAAATACAACAAGGACTAGAAATGATAGGACTTGCTTATGAGATCATTGTAAATGCTCCAGAAAATCATAGAGACCTAAAAAACGAAGTAAATGCAGCCTTACTTAACAAACTTGGTCCTAATGTACCCGCACAGCAAGTGGAATCCATCACAAATCAAATCACTACTCCCGAGATCATAAGTCTACTAAGAACGAAGCCAAGTACATATTTAAGTAAAATCAAAACTCCTATTCTCGCAATGAATGGCAAAAAGGATTTACAAGTTCCTTATGAAGAGAATCTGGAAGCTATAAAAGAAGCTTTTGCATCTAGTAATAATGAGCGCACAAGAACAGTAGCCTTTGAAGGGCTTAATCATCTCTTTCAAGAAAGCACCACTGGCGCGTTAACGGAATACTCAGAAATAGAGCAAACCATGGCTCCAAGAGCACTAACGCTCATTGCAAAATGGATTAAGGAAGAAACGATACGATAATTAATTAAGAACCTTATCTATAGCTTCCTCATAGGCAGGAAACTCAATGAGGTTATTATGTCCACCTTCTGGAATGGTAATTAATACCTTTTCTTGTTGATCTATGCTGTCAAATAATCGTTTTCCGTGGGCGTATGCCACCACTTCATCTTCTGTACCATGAAACACCGCAATAGGTGATTGCACATCATTTATATAGCGATACGTTGGGAATTCATATTTAAGTAATTTCTTGACTGGAAGGATAGAAAATCTTGAGCTTGCCTCGTTTTCAATACTGTAAAATGGGGTTTCTAGTACGAGTTGGCTCACATTTTCTTTAGACGCCACATAGGTCGCAAAGGTTGTCCCAAGACTTCTACCGTAGCTTATTATTGGAGTTGTGGGATATTGCGCTTTCGCGAAAGCGTACCACAGCAAACTATCATCATATAAATTTTGCTCAGTAAGCGCTCCTCCACTCTTGCCATACTGACGATAATCCATCACCACGACATTATATTGTTTCTCAACAAAAAACTGCACAATCTCTCCCCAGCGAGCAAGACTTGAAGCGTTACCGTGAAAGTATAAAATGGTTCCTTTGGCATCATCCACCTGAAAGTTAAGTCCGTGCAAGCGTGCTCCATCTTGAGCATCAAGCCAAACCTCCTCAGCCGGATGTTCAAAATCAAAAGCATAATCCTGCGGCAACTGCTGCGGATGAAAAATAAGATTGTCTTGAAAGAAGTATAAACCTCCACAGAGAATCGCGTATAGGTTTGCAACAATAAATAGTATAATCAATGGTTTTTTGAGCTTTTTCATGAATGCTGCCTTGATGGATGCGTTGCAAAAATACTATTCTTCTTTTCGTTTACAGAAAATACCGCAGAATGAGGCGTGGCTTCAATAAATGCTGTAGGATTAAAAATTCATAAATAATGAGGTATTTGTGATACTAGATGAAGTCTATATCGCTACGAAAATAATATTAACAATCTCAGTATCTGCCATTAACATAATTTTATGAAAAGGTTATCAAGTTGCAGATTATCTTACAGAATCTTAAAAAATCAAAAAACACAGATCATGAAAAACTTAAAAACAGCTGCTTTTGTCCTTATGGCAGGAGCCTTTGTTGTTACCTCGTGTAAAGACAATGCCAGTGGTGACAAGGCACAAGCAGCAGATGCAAAACTCTCGATAGACTATGAAAAATACGAACTTGAAAACGGACTAGACGTTATCTTGCATCAAGATAGTAGTGATCCTATTGTATCGCTTGCCATACAATATGCCGTAGGTTCTAACCGTGAGAAGACTGGACGCACTGGTTTTGCACACCTTTTTGAGCATATGCTCTTTCAAGAATCTGAAAATGTACCACAAGATCAGTTCTTTAAAACGGTGCAAGATGCCGGAGGAACATTAAATGGAGGTACCTGGAAAGATGGAACTATCTATTATGAAACGGTACCTAACAATGCACTAGAAACAGTTTTATGGTTAGAATCTGACCGTATGGGATTCTTGATTAATACAGTAACCGAATCTGCTTTTGAAAACCAGCAAGAGGTGGTTCAGAATGAAAAAAGACAACGTGTAGATAATAATCCTTACGGTCACACGGGATGGGTACTTGATAAAAACATCTATCCAGAAGGTCACCCATATAACTGGCAAGTTATTGGCGAACTAGAGGATTTACAAAATGCTACGGTAGCAGACGTAAAAGAATTTTACGACAAGTTTTATGGTCCTAACAATGCGACACTCGTACTTGCAGGAGATTTTAAAACTGAAGATGCAAAAGCACTTATTGAGAAGTACTTTGGTGAGATCAAAAAACGCCAAGATGTAGCTCCACTTGAGCCACAGCCAGTAACAATCGCCGAAACAAAGAAACTATACCACGAGGATAACTTTGCTCAAGCACCACAATTACACCGTGTGTACCCAACAGTGCAGCAGTATACAGATGATGCCTACGCATTAGATTTCTTAGCTGAAATTCTTGCAAGCGGAAAGAAAGCTCCTTTATATAAGATTCTTGTAAAAGAAAAAGATCTTACTTCAAGAACAACAGCTTACAATAATAGCCAGGAAATTGCAGGAGAATTTCACGTGATTATCACTGCAAATAGCGGTGTAGATCTTGATCAAATTGAAGCAGCAATAGACGAAGGTCTTGCAAAATTTGAAGCAGAAGGCGTTACAGATAAAGATATAGAGCGTATCAAAGCTGGTCTTGAGACTGGTTTCTATAACGGCATAAGCAGTGTAAATGGTAAAGCGTTCCAACTAGCAAGCTATAATGTATTTGCTGGTGAGCCAGATTTTATTGAAAAAGATATTGAGAACATCAAAGCGGTTACAAAGGAAGATGTAATGCGTGTGTATAACACTTACGTAAAAGGGAAGCCATATGTGCAAACGAGTTTTGTACCTAAGGGCCAACTTAATCTTATTGTAGAAAACTCTGTAAAAGCAGATGTTGTTGAAGAAGAGATTAAAGAGAATGTAACTAAAGTAGTAAAAGACGAAATTACAGAGGTAGTAAAAACACCATCTAAAATTGATCGTGCTACGCCTCCATCTGTAGGAGACGCTCCTGCTCTTAAAATCCCATCTTCATGGGAAGCAGAACTTTCTAACGGTATTGAAGTGTATGGTATTTCTCAAAATGAAATCCCTACGGTAAACTTTAACCTCGTGATAGAAGGTGGTCACCTACTAGATAGTATGGAAAAAAATGGGGTTGCAAACCTTATGACTGATATTATGATGGAGGGTACTGCAAATAAAACTCCAGAACAGTTAGAAGAAGCAATAGAATTACTAGGAGCAAGTATCAATATGTATACATCTCGTGAGGCGATCACTATTCAGGGAAATACGCTTACGCGAAATTTTGCTGCTACCATGGACCTTATAGAAGAGATTTTATTTGAACCTAGATGGGATGAGGAAGAGCTAGGACGTATCAAGACCGCTACTATTAACGGTATTAAGCGCAGCGCTGCAAATCCTAATGCAGTAGCAAATAACGTATATAACAAAGTACTATACGGTGAAGATCACATCTTTTCTTACCCTACAAGTGGTACAGAGGAGTCTGTAAATAGCATCACCATGCAGGATTTAAAGGATTTTTACAATACTAACTTCTCTCCTTCAGTAAGTCGTTTCCACATCGTAGGTAAAATTGAAAAAGAAGATGCACTAGCAGCACTTGCAGATCTTGAGTCTAAGTGGGAAGCAAAAGATGTTACAATCCCAGAATATCCTGTAGCAAATAATAGAGATAAGTCCTCACTCCTATTTGTAGACATTCCTAATGCAAAGCAATCTGTGATTAACATAGGATACATAGGGATGGCTCGTACAGATAAAGACTTCTACCCTGCCGAAGTGATGAATTACAAACTAGGAGGATCTTTCTCTGGTGCTGTAAACCTTATTTTACGTGAAGAAAAAGGATACACTTATGGAGCGCGCACCTACTTTAATGGATCTAAACTTCCAGGTACGTTTACAGCTTCTTCAAGTGTGCGTACAAATACAACTGGAGAATCTGTTGAGATTTTTAGAGATGAGATTAAAAAGTACAAAGAAGGAATTTCTGAGGAGGATCTTGCTTTTACAAAAAATGCACTCATTAAATCTAATGCACGTCGTTTTGAGACACAATTTGCCTTATTAGGAATGCTACAAGAACGTAGCGCTTATGACCTTCCTACAGATTACATTGAGAAAGAGGAAGACGTAATACGTAACATGACCTTAGAGCAGCACAAAGCGCTTGCAAATAAATATCTTGATGAAAACAAGATGGCTTACCTCGTAGTAGGTGATGCCGCAACACAATTTGCACAGTTCAAAAAAATGGGCTTTGACGAAGTAAAAATGCTCGACAAAGATGGTAATGAAGTAGATCTTAAGAACGTCAAGCAATAATGTGAATAAAAGTACAGTGAATTTCATTAAAAGAGTCTCCACAGGGAGACTCTTTTTTTTGTGATAAAGGATACGCTTTCGCGAAAATATGAACCACAAAAAATTAACTAAAACACCTGAAAAATTTAACTAGAAAAGAAAATCACCAATTCACAATTAGAATAAATTTAGCCCATTTACCGAATGCTTGTAAATTATAAACTAACATATAATGTATTATGAAAAAGTATTTGCTCTCCTCTTTAATCGCGGCTGTTCTTCTTACGTCTTGTGAAGGAAATGTTAGATTTAACGCTAGTGCAGACCATTTACCTAGTGTGGATGAAGTAAGCCTTACAGCTGTAGGAATGCTAGAAAAAGAGTCTTTTGTATTTACAGTTTCTGAAGTTTCCTTTTTAAATGCGTTTCAGGCAAAAGCACGAACACTGGGCCTACAGCTTGTTCCATCATCATTAAAGGTGATAGATGTAGAAGGTAATAAGTATTTACGAGTATTTAGCAACGACAACTACGTATCAACCTTTGCCTTAGAGCTAGATGAAAAAGGAACCTACAGCACAGGAGCAACGATGTGCACCTCACAAACCACCTTTGGCGAAGCTTGCTTACCAAATGGAATGCAATGTATAAAGTTTGTAGATGAGTTTGGTGACACCTCTGAGGCAGTCTGTATTAGATCTACAACCTTAAGAGATCAGCTGGCTTTTAACAATTAAGGAAGTTTCTAGTTGAGAATAATGAGTGCATAAAAAAACCTTCAATAGCTTGTGTTGAAGGTTTATATATTTTCGCGTAAGCGTAAAAAATATCTTAGCTATTTTCTTGCTCTCTTTTAAGCTTGCGCTCTTCTCTTTTCTCTTTCATAAATTCAATAAATGAACCTCCTACCCAGTAAGGGATTACAAATGTGAGAAGGAATATCATTAACCAAAATCCTATAGTAAGGATAGTTAAAAATGCGAGAAAACCTAAATATTGGTCAAAATCGAACATAGGATCGTGTCTTTTCTTGTTTGCAGCAAAGATAGTTGATATTATTTATTTTTCACAAGAGAAAAAACACATTTATTGACAGCTTATCAACGATGTGAAATGAAGCCAAATGTTTAAATTTGTGTACCAATTTTAACACATTCAATTATGGAATATAGAATCGAGAAAGATACGATGGGCGAGGTAAAAGTACCCGCAGATAAATTATGGGGAGCTCAAACAGAGCGCTCAAGAAACAATTTTAAAATAGGTGCTCCTGCATCTATGCCTATCGAGGTTGTACACGGTTTTGCCATTCTTAAAAAAGCAGCTGCTTACACTAACTGTGAGCTAGGTGTCCTTTCTACCGAAAAAAGAGATCTTATTGCACAAGCCTGTGATGAAATTCTTACAGGAATGCATGACGATCAGTTCCCACTAGTAATCTGGCAAACGGGTTCTGGAACTCAAAGTAACATGAATGTAAACGAGGTGATTGCAAATCGTGCTCACCAACTAGCAGGAAAAGTAATAGGCGAAGGGGAAAAAACACTCGCTCCTAATGATGACGTAAATAAATCACAATCTTCTAACGATACATTCCCAACTGGGATGCATATCGCAGGATATAAAAAAGTAGTTGAGACTACAATCCCTGGAGTACGTAAATTAAGGGATACCCTTAAAGCGAAAGCAGAAGCCTTTAAAGACGTGGTTAAGATAGGGCGTACGCACTTAATGGATGCTACTCCACTTACACTAGGTCAAGAATTTTCTGGTTATGTATCACAACTTGATCATGGTCTAAAGGCGCTAGACAATACGCTTGACCACCTTTCTGAGCTTGCATTAGGTGGTACAGCAGTAGGAACTGGTCTTAATACTCCAAAAGGATATGCTGAGCTTGTAGCTTCTTATATGGCAGATTTTTCTGGACACCCTTTCCGCACTGCCGAAAATAAATTTGAAGCACTTGCTGCACACGATGCTATTGTTGAAACGCACGGAGCTCTCAAACAACTTGCAGTATCTCTCAATAAAATTGCAAATGATATTAGAATGCTAGCTTCTGGACCACGTAGTAGTATTGGAGAAATTTCAATTCCTGCAAACGAGCCTGGATCATCTATAATGCCTGGTAAGGTAAATCCTACGCAATGTGAAGCCATAACAATGGTGTGTGCGCAAGTAATGGGTAACGATGTTGCTATAGGTGTAGGAGGTATGCAAGGACATTATGAACTTAATGTTTTTAAACCTATGATGGCTGCAAACTTACTACAGTCTGCACAGCTTATAGGCGATGCGTGTGTATCATTTGCAGATCATTGTGCTTCAGGTATAACACCTAACAATGAGCGTATTAAAGAGCTTCTAGACAACTCACTAATGCTAGTGACTGCTTTAAATACTAAGATAGGATATTACAAAGCGGCAGAGATTGCAAACACCGCTCATAAAAACGGAACTACACTTAAAGTAGAAGCTATCAACCTAGGATATGTAACTGCAGAAGAATTTGACGAATGGGTACGTCCTGAAGATATGGTCTAATTTTTGTACAATAAATATCGTTAAAATGCACTAAGAACCCGACAAAGTTGTAACTTAGTGCGTTTTAACGTATTATTGTTTATCAAATTTTAGATCTAATGAAGATATTAATGGTTCTTTTGGCTTTGCTATGCATCAGTGCGGGCACTCCATTTGAATCTATTAATTACCTCAGAGATACAAGTGGTACACTTACCATAGATGAAGTTAAGAACACTAGCTTTAATACAACTACCTCAGATAACCTAGGAACAGAAAATGGTATTTACTGGTTTAAGATAGATGGTATAACTGCAGATAGAGAGATTCTCGAACTAAAATCTTCTCACGTTAATAATCTAGCATTATACGATTCTAGTGGTAAAGAACTTAACATTATGAAGGATACACGTTTTCCTTCATATTTTTTAATCAAAAGAAATCTTGAATTCCCACTTTACCTCAAAGCAAATTTTCCAGTAGAAGCATATTTCCCTATTCACCACTCTGACGAATCTTCTTTTGCGAGTAGAGAAAAAAGAAGCTTACTAAGTATTGGTTTCTTTTACGGTACAGCAATAGCACTTATAGTAGCAATTTTAGTGTTTTACTTTATAGTTAGAAACACGCAATTCCTATTTTTTGCTTTCTTAGTGCTTGCCGTTCTCTTAAGTATCCTTACAAAGGATAATGTTTTGTATTTATTTGGGATTAGTAGTGGCATATCTACATCTCTTGAAATATTTGGACATTATTTAGTAGGTCTTTCTGCTACTGGCTTTATGATGTTTTACTTACAAGTAAGACCGCATCAAATGTGGATCAAATATGCTATGCTCACACTGAGCACACTGTCTACTATATTCCTAATTACTTATCTAATTAGTGATAACATAATCGGTTTTATAGGGGTAGATATTACGTGCATCGCAACCGTTATTTTAATGTGGGTATTGATGCTTATGATTGCAAAAGGAGCTCGTAAACTAATTCTTATAGGCGTTTATAGTATCAATATATTATTTCTAGCAGACTATTTTATTCTTCATATTTTTAATTTATCCTTTATAAATTATACACCTGCACAGGTTGCTGTAGCAGCATCTTTTAATTTTACACTTATCGCGATATTGTTACTTGTTTCTTTTAAGGACATCCAGAAAAAAAGTGTCTTGATGAAGCATAAATTAATGCTTCATGTAAAGGAGATTAAAGAACTGAGTGCTTACAAGAACGTACAAGATGCAGATGATAATTATATGGAATCTTTGATTTACCAATATGGCCTTGAAAACATGGAAGTGCGTATACTAAACGATATTTCTAAAGGACTCAGCAATGAGATGATTGCCTTAAAACACAGTCTATCTGATGACAAACTACAACAATTAACAAGCAGTCTTTATTCAAAACTTGGACTTGATAACGGTACTGATCTAAAGGACTTATCGTTCTAACTGGGCTTTAAAAGATGTGTTAAGTAGACACATTTTATTTCTAACCTATCTATCTATACTTTGTAAGTAAGAGCTCAAGATTTTCTTATAGTCATTCCCAGCCTTAATTGCGCATTATATTATTATTATACAAGATATGTACGAGTATAGCACTCGTATTAAAGTGCACAGCCATTAATTCAAGATAGAATTAATGGCTGTAAAATGCATATTCAAGTACTGTAGCCTTCTACGCTTTACTTTTATTCACGTAAAACTTTCTATATTTTCTATATGAGAAGAAACCTAACACAGACAATACGCCTAGAGTAACAAATATCTTTTGAGTAGCGATGTCCCCTCCACTCTGGTAAGCATGAAGCCCAGATAGGTAATAGTTTACTCCCCACCAAGTAAAGAGAATACTCCCTAGTGCAATAATAGATGAGAAATTAAACAGCCATCTTCCTCTTAGTCCTGGTATGAGTCTCATGTGTATGACGAAGGCATACACAATAAGTGAGATAAGCGCCCAAGTTTCCTTAGGGTCCCAACCCCAATATCTTCCCCAGCTCTCGTTTGCCCACTGTCCTCCTAAGAAGGTACCTATAGCAAGTAACACCATACCTACAGTAAGCGCAAGCTCATTAATAATGGTAATCTCTTTGATGCTGAGATCCATTCTCTCTTTATTCTTCTCTGTGGTAAAAATCATTAAAAATAGAGAGACAATACCTAAAATAGCACCAAGTATAAACGGACCATAACTCGCCACAATTACCGCCGTGTGAATCATAAGCCAGTAACTATTTAATACCGCTTGTAGATTGGCAATCTCTGGGTTCATCCAGTTTAACGAAGCTGCCCACAAAATAAATGCTCCTACAAAAGCAGTACTGGCAATGGTAAGCATACTATCTTTTCCAAAGGCTAGACCAAAGAATACTGTTGCCCATCCCACATACAATACAGACTCATAAGCATCACTCCATGGTGCGTGACCTGAAATATACCAACGCCATATAAGACCTCCGGTATGAACTATAAATAGCACAATGATAATAGCTGCTCCTAGTTTACCCATAAACGTAATAAACTTACTTGGGTTAAAAATTGCAGCAATCACAAAAATCATCATGAACACAGCTGCAAGCATATACATCCAGTATAGCTTAGTAAATACATCGTGCTCGTTGTAATATACCTCTGCTTCAATTTTTTCTTTTGAAGGCATGATATCATTACTATGCGTACGCTGGAATTTCTCTATACCAGCAAGCACTTTATCTGCATCAGAGTAGTCTCCAGACTGTCTTCCTTTTTGCAAGCTCATTAAATAAGCAGGAAATATTTGATTTGCAATCACAGAATCTGTGGCTCTGTATGCTGCATCTTTAACTTCTATAGGTGATATCCACTTATTATTAGGATCATTTGGCTTTGGGAAAATCTTTAAAATCTCCTTTACTAAGGTTCTATCTAGTAACCCTAAACGTTGATCCATTTCTGTAAGCTCCTTAGCTATTTTAGTTTGGTTAATTTCAGAATATGCATCTGCAAGGAATGGCCCTAACTTGTATTTAAAATCTGGAGTAAAGAAGTCCATCTGTTTAAAGTACTTTCTGTCTGATGGTACTCCTACAATATTACGTAGGCTGTCGTTACCTTTTTTGAGATAGATAAGCTCTGTGAATGTCCATATCTGAGGATTCTCAATCATGGAAAGCATTACTTGGTCTGCAGTAAGACCTTCATAAGTATCACTTCTACTCAGCTTACGTAAGAGCATACTAGAAAAAGTATTTACCGGCATCATACGCCCTCCATCTTCTTGTATCACAAGTTTTCCAAACTTTTGGGCATGCTCTAGTGGCACTGCATTCTCAACAATGAGTTTCTTAATTTCCTCCTGCGTAGGCATCGTTTGCTGGTGCGTTACCTCGCTGTGACCGTCTAAGCCTAATATATCTTCAATATTCTCACTACTGGTAGCAACCGTATCGCGCACCTCAACATTTCCGTTTGAGACTTCTGGTGCTTTGTTAGATAAATCTTCTTGTGCGTATCCCGCTTTCGCGAAAGCGAAAAACAACAACACTGCAGCTAGTTTTGCTTTTTTGATCTTGATTTTACCTAATCGCTTTTTGAGTTCGCCAAAACGAGATCCCTTGTCAAATAAAATCAACATCATTCCGATATAGAGTAAAAAGTATCCAATATACGTAACCCAAGTACCCCAAAAATCGTGACTTACAGAAAGAATAGTTCCACTCTCATCTGGTAAAAAGCTCGCTTGAAAAAAGCGAAAGCCTTTGTGGTCTAGTACGTGATTCATGTAAATATCATAATCAAAGTTCTCATCTCCATCCTCTACAGTTACTTTACTTTCGAACGATGAATAGCTATTTTCTGTTCCAGGGTAACGCTCTGCAATAAAATCATTGAGTTTTATAGCAAATGGTAAAGGCATTGCCTCACTTCCATAAGAAAGGTAAGCCGTAAGGCCACCCACTTCAACCTTCTTCTTGTCATTACTGTAACCTTTTCCTCCTAACAAGCCTACAGTTTTAGTCTCGCCATTTACAGTCACATCTACAAACAATGCATCTTCTTGGTTCTTCTCTGCTACTTCCTTTGCAACAATACCTGTACGCCCACGTATTGCAGGTTCTGGAATCACTAAGAGTTTTCCTCCTAAATTATATAATGCTCTTAATTTAAGTGGTTGTTCTACAGCTTCTGGAACTTCGCTTTTAGCTTGTGTAGCCATGACCGTTACATCACCGGCAAATGGTGATGAAAACGTATAGTTTTCTCCATCAAAGCCTATATTTATTGCCCCATCTGTAGGCTTATTAAAAGCATACAACACATTGTGAATATTTACTAGCTCCCCCTCTACTAGAAAGTGCTCATGACGCTGATTATCTGTACCAGTTTCTACAATCTTAAGATGCCAAAGTCCGTTTTCATCCTCTACAAAACCATCTTCTGCGCCATCAATAAACTTATTAAAATTGAAAGAAATATCTGTGTAATCATTTCGGTCTGTAGCGCTATGATTAAAACGCTCTGTCCATGAAAAATCGTTATCAAGACGTGGAGACAAAGACAACTCCTTTTTTAATGGGCGACGCATAGGCTGTCCGTCACGCTCACCATCTAGAAACACATCTAGATACGTTTTCTCACTTAAAAACGTATTTTCTGATGCTCCCTCCTCTATAACCATTACGCCCTCGTAACTTATATACTTTGTGATACCAGCTCCTATTAAAATAATGATAAAAGAGGCATGAAAAATAAGGGTGGTTATCTTCTCTTTACGCAACAATTTATAGCGAAAAATATTACCTACAAAGTTGATCACAAACATGATGTGAATTAGCGTAAACCACCAAGCATCATAAATCCAATATCTTGAGTAAGGAGTAGGAGAAGTTTCTTGCCCTTGATCTAAAAAGGTACCTACTGCCATTGCGACAAAGTAAGCTATAAACAATATCCCCATCAGTCTTGTGGAGAATAAAATAGAGGCGATTTTCTTTTGCATAATATAGGCCAATTTTACCGTGTGCAAAGATAACCTACGAGGCTCGAAAAACCTTAGAGAGACGCTTCATAAAAAATGAAAGCTGAGCACATTTAAAAAAGCCTATTTTTGCACCTATGATTGAAGTAAATATCGTCGGTACTGGTAATGTGTCTTGGCATCTTGCAAAGGCATTGGGCTCTCAAAATCAAGCTATACTTATGCAGGTTGCAGGTCGCTCTCATGAAAAGCTCAAAAACTTTAACAATATTGCTCGAGAAACCGTCACTATTGACCAACTCAAACCTGCCGATGTTACGATTATTGCCGTAAGTGATGATGCTATTAAGAGCATCTCTGAGCAGATTCCCTTTGATAACTCACTGGTGGTACATACTTCTGGATTTACGGCGATGAGTACGCTTTCGCGAAAGCATAACAAAGGAGTTTTTTATCCGCTGCAAAGTTTTTCTAAAGAAGACACATCGATAGACTTTACCGAAATCCCTATTCTCATAGAAGCCGATGATCAAAAAGATGAAAAAACCTTAAAGACCTTAGCAGCGATTATATCAAATAATGTACAAGTAATAAATAGTGAGCAACGCAGGCAATTACACCTTGCTGCAGTATTTGCAAATAATTTTACAAATCATTGTTACACCATTGCTCAAGAACTTTGTGACGTACACGGTGTTCCTTTTGACACCTTGTATCCACTCATACAGAAAACTACCGAAAAAGCATTACACCAAGGACCTAAAAACAGTCAGACAGGTCCTGCAAAACGTGATGACAAACAGGTCATTGACCAACAGATTAATTTACTTACTGATCCTGATCATACAGCGGTTTATAAAAACATAACTAAAGCGATTACACATTTCTATGGAAAAGAGTTATAAAGAATACCTACACCAGATTACTACGTTTATTTTTGACGTAGATGGAGTACTTACAGATGGATCATTACACATTACATCAAATGGGCAGATGCATCGCACCATGAATGTAAAAGATGGCTATGCTATGAAAGCTGCGCTAGAGGCTGGATACAACCTATGTATCATAAGCGGTGGTACTGACGAAGGTGTACGCTCGAGACTTCAAAAACTGGGCATAGAAGATATTGCACTAGGCGCACACCTTAAAATGGAACACCTACAAGCGTATATAGATAAAAAAAATATACGCCTAGAAAACATCCTCTACATGGGCGATGACATTCCTGATTTCCCAGTGATGAAAAAAGTCGGATTACCTTGTTGTCCTCAAGATGCCGTAAAAGAAATCAAAGAAATATCTAGCTATATTTCTCATAAAAAAGGTGGTCACGGCTGTGTGCGTGATGTAATTGAGCAAGTGCTTAAAGTGCAAAACAACTGGATGAAAGAAATAGATGCCTCGGCACACTAAAAATAGATTTGTGGCATATTTAAAAATCATAAGACCTTTTAATCTGTTTATGATTTTTATAGCTCAGCTTATTTTAAAGTTGTCTTTGAGTTATTTGAGAGATGTAGGCACTCAGCTATCTTTTTTAGAGTTTGTGACACTATCTCTCGCTACGCTTTGTATAGCGGCTGCAGGATATATTCATAATGACATAATTGACATTAAAGCAGATCGTATCAACAAGCCTAATGAGGTTTATGTAGTTGACAACATCTCGACACGAAATGCCTATGCCTACTGTATCTCACTGTGGAGCTTAGGAGTTCTATTAGGCATTTATAGTTCGTTTATTTTAGGACATTGGGATTATTCATTACTGTTTATAGGAGTGAGTGTAGCGCTCTATGGATATAACTCATACTTACAAAGAATTCCTATTCTGGGAAACGTTGTAACTAGTGGGCTGGTTGCTTTTTCGCTTGTCATTATATGGTTGTTTGAAGCCAAAGCTCTTGAGCTTTCCGGAGCTGCACACATCCTCACAAAAGAAGGCTACACCCTATTTACTTTTGTTGTGGTACTTGCTTTTATGATTAACGTACTGCGAGAACTTGTAAAAGATGTCCAAGATATAAATGGGGATTATGCCATGGAGTATCGCACATTACCTATAATAATTGGCAGTAAACGCACGATGCTTTTGTGCGCTCTCATTGCACTAGGATTGTTGTTTAATAGTGCATTATTCACATTTATATTTGCAGATGGGTCGCTACCTATCACTATCGTACTATTTATCTTTACAATAATCCCACTAGGATATATTGCCTCCCAATGCTGGAACGCAGAAAAAACATCAGATTATAAATTAATTGCTAGACTACTTAAAGGTTTAATGCTTTTAGGCATTCTCCTTTTTCCACTTATACTAATTATAGAACGCTATGCTTAAAGAAAAACTTAAAAATCACAACCTCATACTTGCCTCAGGATCTCCTAGGCGTCAAGATTTTTTTAAAGAATTAGGACTCGATTTTACTATAGATATCAAACCTGTAGATGAGATTTTTCCAGAAGAGCTTGAAGGACCAGAAATTACAGATCACCTTGCTAGACTCAAAGCTTCTGCATTTTCAAATCTTAAAGCACAAGATATTCTTGTTACTAGTGATACCATTGTTTGGTTTAACGGAGTTGCTTTAAATAAACCTGAAGACCGCGATGAAGCCTATGCCATGATATCTGCACTTTCAGGCAGCACACACGAGGTAATAACATCTGTCGCATTTACTACTGCTACTGCACAAACGGTCATTAATGACACAACAAAAGTGACATTTAAAGACCTCACCGAAGAAGAAATAGACTATTATATAGACAACTTCCAGCCGTATGATAAGGCAGGTGGTTACGGTATTCAAGAATGGTTTGGCTACATTGCAGTGACCAGCATAGAGGGATCTTACTTCAATGTTATGGGAATGCCGCTTCATAAAGTTTATGAAACGTTAATGCTGCTCGCAGACTCATAGTATTTCTGTAATTTTAATATTAAAATTTATATCATGTCTATATCCACAAAACAACATCAAGCATATCGAAGTACATTCTTAATAGGTAGCGCTTTAGTCGTTGTTGCTATGATTTTTGGATGTAAGAACAATGATAAAAATGATACCGCTTTCGCGAAAGCGGACACCGCAACAAGCATTAATACGCTACCAATAGCACAGCGCTCCATCTCACAAGAGTGGAAAGATTACTGGTATGCTGGAACTGCCGAAATCACTAGCTACGACTTACAGCAAGCTCGTTATGGCGAGTTAAGGGAAGGAACAGCAGCACTTATTTTTGTAACTGAAGACTTCTTGCCAGAAAAACAAGTAAAAGCAGATAACCAAGACAACAATAATATCCCTATTATCAAGTTAAATGCTACTAAAAATTTTGTGACAGGCATTTATCCGTATTCCATTATGAGTAGTACATTTTTACCAGTAAATGAGGAGTTGCACGCTATTAAGGTCTCACAAAGTATGCAAGAATGGTGTGGTAATACGTACACACAACTCAATAACAGAGATCAATTTGAGGTGCAGATTCACTCTTATTTTGAAAGCCGAGCAGATGAGGAATATACTTTAGACAAAGCAGTATTAGAAAATGAATTGTGGGCATTATTGCGCATCGACCCTACCTTATTACCTACTGGGAGTTTTACAAGTATTCCAGACGTTTCTTATGCCGCGATGACGCACACTCCTATAAAAGCTTATAATGTTACGGGAAGCTTAACAGCAACTTCATATACGCTCAATTACCCATCACTAGACAGAACGCTTACCATTAATTTTACTAGTGATTTCCCTCACCAGATTGAAGGCTGGGAAGAGACGTATCCAGACGGTCGTGGTGGAGATAAAATGACCACAACAGCTACTAAGATGAAAACAATCAGAAGTGCCTACTGGGGTAAAAAAACTAAAGAGGATGAGGCGTTACGTAAAGAACTTGGCTTATAATGATTAGAAAAAACATTAAAAGAAAGGTAAACGCCTTAGTAAGAAATAATATTACTAGGGAGACCGTAAAAGAAAAACTTTCTCATGCTCCTGGGCACGTCATTTATACAGGTAATAAGGCTGAAAAAGCTGTGAGCATTGATGTCTTTGACTATAACGATGATTATCTAGATGAGGAAACACTTGCACGCCTAGAAGAATATCACAAGGATACCGATGAAAAGACTGTAACTTGGATTAATATTAATGGTCTAAGTGATACTGTTGCACTTACACAAATTGCAGAGCGTTATAAGTTGCACCCACTAGTGATGGAAGACGTTGCAAACACTAGCCAGCGACCTAAACTAGATGATATGGCGACCACCTATTTATCGTCTTTAAAATGCTGTACTATGATGATCAAAATCAGCTCAATGTTGAGCACATAAGTCTCATTCTAGGAAAGACATACCTTATATGTTTACAAGAATATGATGGTGATGTTTTTGACGGAGTGCGAGAACGCATAAGACACGCCAAGGGTAGAGTGCGCTCTAATGGAGCAGATTATCTCACCTATGCGATTATGGATGCCGTTATTGACCATTACTTTATTATCATCGAGCAATTGAGTAATAAAATAGAAGAACTAGAAGATAAAATTTACACAGACACCTCAAAAAACTACTCTCAAGAAATTCAGAGTCTTAAAAAAGAAGTCATACAAGTAAGACGTTCTATATTTCCTTTACGTGAAGTGGTAAATAAGCTTGAAAAAGTAGATAATCATCTTATTCTTAAGAAAACGCAAATATTTGTAAGAGACTTATATGATCACACCATTCAAGTAATCGAGACAGTAGAAGTGTACCGTGATACCATTACTGGACTAATGGATATGAACTCTACTAACATTGCAAACCGAATGAATGAAGTGATGAAAGTGCTCACCATCATTGCTACAATTTTCATCCCTATGACATTTCTTGCAGGTATTTACGGGATGAATTTTGAACATATCCCAGAGCTAGCTATCAAAGGTGGTTACTATTATTTTTGGGCAGCTATGATTGTTATTTTTGTTGCATCACTCATTTACTTTAAGCGTAAAAAATGGCTCTAATTTATGGAATTGTTTAGACCCGAGATCGTACAGAGTGCATTTACACTAGGTGTATTTATAATACTGCGCATCATTATCTCTTATTTTGTGCGCCGCTTTTCTGAGCGTAAAAACAAAGTAAAGAAGCGTGCAAATCTTATTATGAAATATGTAGACGCAGTGCTTTTAATCATTGCGTTCATCATAAGTATACTAATTTGGGGAATTAAAATTAAGGACATTGGAGTCATTGCGAGCTCTGTTTTTGCTATTATAGGTGTTGCCTTTTTTGCGCAGTGGTCAGTGCTAAGTAATCTTACATCTGGCGTGATTATCTTTTTTACACTTCCTTACAAAATAGGTGACCGTATAAAAATTCACGACAAAGATTTTCCTATCATCGCGATTATAGAAGACATCAAGGCGTTTCACACTAATTTACGTACCTCTGATGGCGGACTACACACCTACCCAAACAGTTTAATTCTTCAAAAAGGAATCACACTTGTAGAGGAGGGAATCTCTACAAATATCTTAGAGCAGAATCAACAAATGGACGAGGATGATCCCTTTAATAAGCCGGTATAGATTGTTAAAGAAACCTTAAAGAACTTAGGCTAGCTTTCATATTCGGTATATTTGAGAAGTATCAAACTCCTCATTATTATGCGTAAATCCTATGTGATTTTAGCCCTTTTATTTGTCTTCGCTTTCGCGAAAATATCTGCTCAAGGCATTACAGTCCAACCTGTTAAACCAACGGCTAGCGAGATATACCAAGACCTTCAAAAACTCAACTTTCTAGGCTCCGTACTATACGTCGCTGCTCACCCTGATGATGAGAATACTACCGCTATCTCTTATTTTGCAAACACAGTCAAAGCTAGAACTGCCTATTTATCATTGACTAGAGGTGATGGTGGTCAAAATATTATAGGTCCAGAATTACGCGAACTGCTTGGCGTGATACGTACTAACGAACTACTTGCTGCACGAGCTACAGATGGTGGAGAGCAGCGATTTACACGAGCAAATGACTTTGGATACTCAAAACATCCCGATGAGACGCTGGCTATATGGAATAAGGAAGAAGTTCTAGGTGACGTAGTCTGGGCAATACGAACTTTTAAACCAGACGTGATTATTAACCGTTTTAATCACAGAACACCAGGAAGTACACACGGGCATCATACATCAAGCGCAATGCTATCTGTTGAAGCTTTTGACCTTGCCGGTGACAATTCAAAATATAAAGATCAGTTACAATATACAGACACTTGGAAACCTAGCAGACAGTTTTTTAATACCTCTTGGTGGTTCTATGGAAGTAGAGAAAAATTTGAAGCAGCAGATAAATCTAATCTGGTAAAAGTAGATGTAGGTACCTACTACCCTAGCCTAGGACTTTCTAATACAGAAATCTCTTCACTTAGTAGAAGTCAGCACAAGTCTCAAGGTTTTGGAAATACGGGAAGCCGTGGTACAGAAGACACCTATTTTGAATTATTACGTGGTGAGATGCCAACTAATAACGACGTTTTTCAAGGAATCAATACAACTTGGACACGTGTAAAAGGAGGTCAAGCCATTAAAACATTATTAGATCAAGTTGTGAAAGGCTATGACTTTACTGCTCCAGAAAAGAGTATTCCTGAGCTAGCTAAAGCATATGCACTTATACAACAATTAGAGGATGCTCACTGGAAAGCTATTAAATCTAAAGAACTGCAAGATATTATCACTGCCTGCGCAGGTATTTATCTAGAAGCAGCTGCAAATACTGGTTATGCAACTCTAGGAAGCGAAGTAACATTAAAACTTGAAGCGATAAACAGAAGCATGCAGTCCGTAGTCCTCAACAGCGCAGTTGTTACATCAAGTAATCAACAACTAGCTAGCAACACACCGCTAGCTAACAATACACCACTTTCTACAGAAGCAACAGTTTCCATAGATAATTCTTTTAAAGATACTTCTGCATACTGGTTACGTGAAGAAGGAACATTAGGAATGTACCGAGTAGATGATCGCACTATGATAGGTAAACCAGAAACTCCACAACAAAACACAGTGAAGTTTGACCTCACGATTGCTGGCGTACCTATCACAATAGAAAAATCAATTATCTATAAATACAATGATCGCGTGAAGGGCGAAGTGTATGAGCCTTTTGAAATCGTGCCAGCAGTTTCATCAAAGCTAGACTCGAAGGTTATTATTTTCGCGAAAGCGGAATCAAAAAACATTCCCGTAACGGTAACAGCCCATCAAGATAATTTTAGCGGAACCGTATCTCTCACTGCTCCTAGTGGATGGACCATCACACCAAAAAGTGCAAACGTAGCCATCGCATTGAAAGGCACAGAACAACAAGTTATGTTCTCTGTGACACCTCCTAGCACTGATAGTGAAGGAGATCTCACTCCCGTAGTCACCGCCGGAAATAAATCGTACACCAAGGAGCTTGTAACAATAGATTATGCACACATCCCGTTGCAGTCGCTCTTTTTACCTAACAAAGCAAAAATTGTACGTCTTGATATCGAGCGTAAAGGAGATTATATAGGGTACATTCAAGGTGCTGGAGATGCAGTGCCAGATAATCTCACACAAATAGGCTACCAAGTAGCTATTATAGAACCTAGCACTATCACACCAGAACTACTTGCGCAATTTGATGCAGTGGTTGTAGGCATAAGAGCTTATAATGTAGTAGACGAGATGCAAGCAAAGCAGCCACTTTTACTCGATTATGTCAAAGCTGGTGGAACGCTTATCGCACAATACAATACGTCTGGTCGCTGGGGCAACACAAAAATAGGTGCTCCTTATGAGATGCAGCTCAGTAGAGACCGTGTGACGGATGAGAATAGCGAAGTGAGAATCCTTGCCGAAAATCATCCTATCATGAATTTCCCAAATAAGCTTACTCAAAAGGATTTTGAAGGCTGGACGCAAGAACGTGGCCTTTATTTTCCAAACAAGTGGGATGAAGCCTATACTCCTATTCTCTCTATGAATGATAAAGGAGAAACGGCAAAGGATGGTAGTTTACTAGTCGCTCCATATGGTGAAGGTCACTACATTTATACAGGCTTGAGCTTTTTTAGAGAACTACCGGCAGGAGTGTCTGGAGCTTATAAATTATTTGCAAATATGCTGAGTATAGGAAAGCAAGAAAAGAGCGAGATAAAGCAATGAAAAATGTATCCAAATACCCATGGAAAAAGAAGTACACCATAGTACTGCTGGTTAATCTAGCTTACGTTATCGTGTTTTATCTATTAATGACCTCATTCTCTTAATATGGAAATAATAGACTGGGCAGTACTAGCATTCACGCTCATTTTTATAGTTGTTTACGGCACCTATAAAACACAAGGAAGTAAGAACGCAGAAGAATATATAAGAGGTGGTAATACCTCAAAATGGTGGACGGTAGGCCTTTCTGTAATGGCTACACAAGCAAGTGCCATCACTTTTTTATCTACCACAGGTCAGGGATTTTATGACGGTATGGGGTTTGTCCAGTTTTATTTTGGGCTTCCTATTGCTATGATTGTGATTTGTTTGGTTTTTATCCCTATCTATCACAGGCTAAAGGTTTTTACAGCCTATGAATATCTAGAAAGTCGTTTTGATTTAAAAACGAGATCACTCGCAGCTATTTTATTTTTAATACAGCGTAGTCTCGCTGCAGGGATTACTATTTATGCTCCAGCAATTATCCTTTCGGCGGTATTGGGTTGGGATCTCACTATGCTCAATATTATCATAGGGATTGTAGTGATTATCTATACCGTTTCTGGTGGTACGAAAGCAGTTAGCATTACTCAGAAGCAGCAAATGGCAGTGATTTTCGCCGGTATGGCAATTGCCTTTTATCTCATTCTTGATAAACTTCCGGAGGACATCAGTTTTACAGATGCCTTAAGCATCGCAGGTGCTGGAGAAAAAATGAATCTATTAGACTTCTCTTTTGATTTAAGCAATAGATACACGGTGTGGACTGGCTTATTAGGGGGTACTTTTTTAATGCTCTCCTATTTTGGTACAGATCAGAGTCAGGTGCAACGCTACCTTTCTGGGAAGAATGTAAAGGAAATGCAAATGGGTCTTCTCTTTAACGGAGCCTTAAAAATCCCAATGCAGTTCTTTATTCTCCTAGTAGGAGTTATGGTTTTTGTTTTTTATCAGTTTAATAGTGCGCCGCTACATTTTAACCCTGCCGCGACCGAAGCCGTAAAAACATCAATCTATGCAAGCGAATTTGAATCCCTAGAACAACAACTTGCACAAAACCAAAACAATCAAAAAGAAGCTGCCTTTAATTATGCTCAGGATCCTACTCTAGATATTTATGAAGAAGACGGCACTCAAAAATCCTTAATAGATAAATACGAAGGTATTGATAAAGAAATAAGATCTGTAGGTAAAGTGCTCATAGCAAAAGCCGCTCCAGAGGTAGAAAATAACGACAAGGATTACGTCTTTATACACTTTATACTCAACAACCTTCCTAACGGACTAATAGGCTTACTACTTGCTGTAATACTCAGCGCTGCAATGTCATCTACCGCGTCAGAACTTAATGCACTAGGAGCCACCACCGCTGTAGATCTTTACAAGCGTAATTATAAGGGAACTATGACAGACAGACATTACGTGCGCAGCACAAAAGGCTTTACACTCATGTGGGGCGTGCTCGCAATTATCGTGGCTTGTACGGCAAGTCTATTTGAAAACTTAATCCAGCTAGTAAATATTATAGGTTCTATCTTTTACGGTAATATTCTTGGGATATTCTTACTTGCATTCTTTATCAAATTTGTAAAAAGTAATGCCGTTTTCATAGCAGCACTCATCACGCAAGTAATTATTATTATCGTTTACGGACTCATACATTTTGAGATTATAGAATTCCCGTATTTATGGCTCAACGTTGTAGGATGCGCCCTCGTAATGGGACTAGCAATGCTACTACAAGTAAGCTTTGGAGGTTCTCAAGATGAGTAGCAATGTGTAATTATGCTTTCGCGAAAATGTGATTAATTATGATTAAAGAGACTTTATTATCAGTAATGCTTTATTTTTTTCTTGTTTGCTGTAACTTTTTACCTCCTGAAGCTTATTATGAAGAATCATTTCAATACGCTGAAAAAGATGATTTTAGAAATGCAATAAAAAGTTTAGATAAAGCAATAAATCAGAAACCTAACTTTAGACCAGCACTGTTCAACAGAGCACATTATAAAACTTTATTAAACGATTCTATAGGAGCGACAGAGGATTACAAATTAGTATTAGGTTTTGATCCTGATAATACAGCAGCATATTTTTATATAGCATTAAATTTTCAAACCTTTGGTGAACATCAAATAGCAGTAAACTACTTTAATGAATCACTTAAAACTATTGGTGCTAGAAAAGCTCATATAGACAATGATGGCAACGGAATTGTAATTAATACAAATTGGCATCCTAGATTATATGATAATGATGCTTCATATAATATTGATGATTTAGCGATTCTATATTACAAATCTCTGTCAAATATCCAACTACAAAATTATGATTCTGTTATTGACGATTTGGCAAGGGTAGTAAAACTGAAGGATTACAAGGAAGATGCAACTCGACTCTTAGGTAAAGCATATCTTGGTAAAAGAGATACTATTAATTCTTGTTTAAATTTTGCTAGATCTATTAAATTAGGTAATCAAGAATCAAGAATGATATTCAGACAGGTGTGTATGAATAATGATTAAAATCACAAACAACGATGACCAACTGGGCAATACTAGGCTGTGGAAAAATAGCTGACAAATTTGCGAACGATGTACAACTTACTCAAGGTGCACATCTTTATGCTGTAGCAAGTAGAAATCTTGACAATGCAACGGCTTTTAAGGATACTCATAACGCGACTATCGCATATGGTAGCTATGAAGAAATGCTTCTAGATCCTAAAGTAGATATCGTTTACATTGCTACACCTCACATGTTTCACAAAGAGCAAACGTTTTTATGTCTCAAGCATAAGAAAGCAGTGCTTTGCGAGAAAGCTTTTGCCATGAATCTTGAAGAAGTTGAGGAAATGATTGCTTTCGCGAAAGCGCAACAAATCTTTTTAATGGAAGCCCTGTGGACAAACTTCTTACCTCATTATCAATTTGTACTTGATACGGTTAAAAATGGAGATTTAGGAAAGATTACAAACCTTACTGCCGATTTTGGTTTTGATGCAATTTATGATGTAAATGCCCGACTGTATAATAAATCACTTGGTGGCGGTAGTTTACTAGATGTAGGCATTTACCCAGTGTTTACCGCACTAACACTTTTAGGATATACTGAAAATATAAGTGCTCAGGCTTTAATAGGTCCCACAGGTGTAGATCATCATTGCTCCATGCAATTAGAATATCCTAATCAATTAGAAGCAGAGTTATTTTCGGCTATTGATGAGAAAACAGACACTACTTGTAACATTACTTTAGAACATGGCGAAATACAGATAAACAGCCGTTTTCATGAGCCAACCAATGTGACGATCATTACCAATGGTACTTCAAAAACATATGATTTCCCAATTCCAAAAGGTGTAAATGGGTATCATTATGAGATACTGCACTGCCAGAAAATGCTGGAAAGTAATAAAATAGAGAGTGATATTATGACTTTCCGCAAGAGTACAGATCTTATTAAAATGCTAGATAACGTTAGAAAAAATATTGGACTAGTATACTGATAAATAGCTGCAAACGGATTTAGATTCCAAATTTTTACAGTTCGGTCATTGATTTTTACAGTTGGGTAATGGAAGATTGTTTTCGCGAAAGCGTGATGATACATTTACATCATCAACAAAAAACAATAACTATCTAATACTACCAATTATGAGAACAATTATCTTTTTATTACTCGCAGCTGTTTCAACAATTTCTTTTGGACAAGAAACAAAAGGAGTTACCATCACGGTAACCATTCCTAACTTAACTAATAATGACGGTTCTGCCTCTGCAGCACTATATAACGAGGCAACTTTTATGAAGGCAGCGCCTTTGGCTTCTCAAGCAGCAACACCAGAAAACAATAAGGTTACCTTAGTTTTTGAAAATGTACAACCTGGAGATTACGGAATTATAACGCTACATGATCAAAATGGAAATAACCGTATGGATTTTGAAGCAAACGGGATGCCTAAAGAAGATTATGCAACTTCTGGTAGTGGTACAGGCTTTGGACCTCCTAGCTGGAACAATGCAAAATTTACGGTAGGTACAGAAGATGTACAACTAGAAATTAAAATGTAATATTAGTTTCTTCATATGACAAAGCCAGCAGTAATCTGTTGGCTTTTTTTTGCTATAAGAAAAAACTTATAAATTGATGTTGTACATAGGTACACTCAATGATTTTCTTACTTTTGTGTTATAAATTACAACATGACTATCACTCAACTCAAATACGTGCTTGCGGTAGCAGAGCACCAAAATTTTACTAGAGCAGCGCAAAAGACATTTGTTACTCAGCCCACGCTAAGTATGCAAATACAAAAGCTTGAGGATGAACTAGACATCCTTATTTTTGACCGTAGTAAGAAGCCCATAGAACTTACAGAAATAGGATCAAAAATTGTACACCAAGCACGTAATATTGTTAACGAGGCAAATCGTATTACTGATATTGTAGATCAACAAAAGGGCTATATAGGAGGAGAGTTTAAACTGGGAGTGATCCCTACAGTAATGCCTACGCTACTTCCTATGTTTCTCACTAATTTTATAAAAAAATACCCAAAGGTTAAACTCAAGATTGAAGAGCTTAACACAGATCAAATCATGGAAAAGCTTGAGGAAGGTCATCTAGACGCAGCCATTGCTGCTACTCCTCTTGAAAACCCTATGATTAAAGAGAGACCTCTTTATTACGAACCCTTTGTTGCCTATGTACCACAAAATCATAGACTCAACAATAAGGAAATCTTAGAGACCACAGATCTAGATATGCAAGACATGCTTGTACTTGAGGACGGACACTGTTTTAGAGATGGTGTAATAAATCTATGTGCAACACCTAGAAATATGAATAATGAGAAATTCTCATTAGAAAGTGGAAGTTTTGAAACGCTCGTTAAACTAGCAAATGAAGGATTAGGTATGACGCTTTTACCTTACTTGCACACACTTGACATACCTGTAAAAGAGCAAGAGCTTTTTAAATCATTTAAAGAACCTTCTCCAGCTAGGGAGATAAGTATTATCTATCATAAGAGCGAACTTAAAATACAAATTATAGAAGCCCTAAGGTCAACCATTGCTGGCGTAGTAAAAGGTGCTATTACCTTTCAAAACGTTCAAATTATAAGTCCTATTTCAAAATAAGACTTATAATTTTATAGTAAAAAAGCCCCAATAATGGGGCTTTTTTTATGGTTTTAAATAAATTAGACAATGACCGAGATCAGGATTGGTTTTAATCAATGCATTGATCCAGATTCTAAGTTCATCTATTTCATAAGGTAATAGTCGTTTAATTGCTTTCTCTAATTCTTTACAAAATAGTGAGCTATCAAAACTTACCTTATCTAAAATAGTTTTTGTGTATTCAAACATTGCTCTCGCCATATTCGAAGGGTTTTATAGGGTTAGATTATAAAAAGTAGTTTGATGCTATATGCGTTATTTTATAATATTGAACTCACTAAATATAAGATATAAAAAGGGATAATACACGTGTTTGAGTATATTTCGCTCTCTTAAAATTAAGTTAAATACTTGTTAAATAGGAAGTTGCAAGCCCCGCTAGAATCGACTATCACCATCGAGCAAATCTCCTAAACCACCTAGTATAGAGCCTTCACCTCTTTGTTTACCTCCCGTCTTTGGAGCCATAGCCAGCACACGATTTGCAAGACGACTAAAAGGAAGTGACTGTATATACACAGTTCCAGGACCACTTAATGTGGCAAAAAAGAGCCCCTCACCACCAAAAATGGTATTCTTAATACCTCCTACAAATTCTATATCATAGTTTACTGTACTATCAAAACCGATAATACACCCAGTATCTACTTTTAAACGTTCTCCTGGAGCAAGCTCCTTTTTAAGCGTAGTTCCTCCAGCATGTACAAATGCAATACCATCACCTTCTAGACGCTGCATGATAAAACCCTCTCCACCAAAAAGACCTCTTCCTAACTTACGTGAAAACTCTATACCGACAGAAACACCCTTTGCCGCACAAAGAAATGCATCTTTCTGGCAAATAAACTTCCCTCCTATTTTATCAAGGTCTATTGGTATTATTTTACCCGGATAAGGTGATGCAAAACTTACTTTCTTCTTACCAACTACATCATTGTAAAAGGCTGTCATGAATAAGCTTTCTCCTGTAAGTAAACGCTTTCCTGCTCCAAAAATCTTACCCATCACACCAGTATCCTTTGCAGAGCCGTCACCAAAAATGGTTTCCATGCGTATTCCTTCTTCCATCATCATAAAGCTACCTGCCTCGGCAATTACACCTTCTTGCGGATCTAACTCTACCTCTACATATTGCATCTCTTCTCCAAAGATCTCGTAGTCTATTTCATGTGCATTCATACTTGTTGTTTTTTTGATTGTGTATCTATAGGTAGCTATAAGCTCTTACTTGTTACAACCATACAAGCATAAAAAAAGCCCAAAGATTTCTTTGGGCTTCATTATGAATAAAAAAATTATTTATTACAGTGGTTGTAATGTAAATGATCTTGCAACAGTAATTACATGACACTCATCTTCCTCTACCATAAAGGTCTCTGTAATGATGGTCTGGAAGTTATCTTTTTGAATAATTAAGAAATAACTTCCCGTACGCTCATCTGGTCCTACGTATACTCCAGGACTTTCTTCTGTAAGCGTAGCCTCAAACTGCTGATCTTTAGCCACTACACTTACTCCTTCTAGTAAAGAATTATCTTCAGTATTTCTTACGGTAATTCTAAAGGATGGCACCACTTCAGTAGTACAAATCTCTACGATTGGGTCTGGTTGATCATCATCTCCACAAGAAACAAACATCAGCAAACAGCATACAACAAGTAAATATTTCATAGACTCTAATTATTTTTTACTAAGATACTTCTTTTACAATACTACTTCAAAACGTAAATGACATCTATAAATTATCTAGTTGGTTACTAGTTTTATCATCACTTATGGTCCAGAAAAAGCCTACAAAAAAGAATTGATCTGTTGCTGGTCGTAACGCTCTGCGGTCAAAGTTACCAGCCGGACTAGGAGTATCTGCATATTGATATCCATTTATGTTTCTTAATCCAAGTACATTGTTTACAGAAAAATATAGAACCTTTTGCTGTGATAATAAATAAGCCCAGTTCACACTTAAACTATTAAAAGACTTCGTGTTTGCTTGTAAAAAGCCCACACTATTCTTATCTGTGTAGGTACGTCCAGAACTATGCTGGAAGCTTACGCCCACCTGTGACTTCCAATCTTTAATAAAATACTTACCTACCACTGATAGATTATGAGGACTAGCAAAAGACGGTCTTGCTTGTTCCTCAAAATTGAGGTATTTCCTTTCTGAATCTAGGTAGGAATAGCTCACCCAGTAATCCATATTTTTTATACTCGTGTTATCTCTCCAAAATACATCAACTCCCTGAGCATAGCCATTTCCATCATTTGCAAGCACGCTCTCTGGACTATTAAACATAGTATTAGAGGTAATCAAATTACTATAACTCTTACGGTACGCCTCTGCTCTAAAGATTCGGCCATTATTGCTATACTGGTAATTTGCTATATAATGTGTTGTCTTTTGAGCATCAAGATCAAGACTGAATTTTAAAAAGTCATTAAGCGGATTTTGATAAAAGTCACCATACGCTAAAGAAAACTGACTGTTCTTACCTGTTTTATAGGCTACGCTCGCTCTAGGCGAAAAAGTGACTCTTTCCATATAATCTGTATTACTCGCCCTAGCGCCCAGCTTCAATGCAAAATTGCGAGAGAAGATGATGTCACTTTCTACAAAGGCTGCCGAAATATTACTCTTAAAATCATATGCAGCTACAATATTCTGATCTTCAAAAGAACCACTAAAATTTTCTTTAAAATCTGTTATAAAATGTTCTGCACCAAAGGCGAGTTTAAGTCTGTTTGAAAAACGCTTTTTAAGTTTGACTTTAAGATGTGCGCTATTTTCTTTGTTATCAATATTAGTAGTCGATTGTAGTGACCTATTATTTTGAGCACTTGTATAACTCCCTCCTGTTTGTATACTCCAGGTGTCACTTAACATACCTGTATAATTTGAGTTTACATAAACATTGGTATTTTTTAAGCCTAACGTGAACCCTTCTGGATTATTAATATCCTCTTGCGTTATGTCAAAACTTGTCGTGTCTCCCGCTGCATATAATTTAAACAAGCCATTTTCAGTTCTGTAACGATATACCGCTTCTCCTGAAAAGGTTTGAAAAGGCTTATTAAAATTATTACGATTAGAAAATAATGCCACATAGGGAGCAAGGTTTATATATGATGTACTTACACTAAGCGAACTCTTCTCCCATTTTCTGGTAATTCCTAGTCCGCCGCCTACAGACATGAGAGAGATATCTGTCTTATTTTGATCTGGTTCATCTATAGTATTCAGTAATAAAACGCTTGACAAAGCCTCACCATACTCGGCCGAGTATCCCCCAGTAGAAAATGTAATCCCGTCAAAAAGAAAAGGACTATACCTGCCACGAGTAGGTGTATTATTTGCTGTAGGTGTATATGGAGTAAACACACGTATGCCATCTATAAATATCTGTGTTTCTCCAGCATCTCCTCCCCGTACAAAGAGCCTACCATCCTCTGCAACTGTGGTTGTACCTGGGAGTGTTTGTAATGCACCTACAAAATCTCCTAGCGCACTTGCCGTAGTCACAACATCAAGCGGCTTAAGCACAGATACTTTACTATTATCACTAGCCTCAAATGTCCCTGCCGAAAGTACAACCGTATCTAGTGAGTTTACATCTTCCCTCAAAACAATGTTAAGATTATTAAAGGTTGTGACGTCCATGAATAACTCAAATGGCTCATATGATAAGAAGGTAACTTTAAGCAGTTGGGTTCCCTCTTCGGTCGTGGTAAATGAGAATGATCCATCTGCTGCAGTACTAGTTCCATCATAAGTCGCGTCTAGAAAAATATTTGCTCCTTCTATGGGTATTCCTTTTGAGTCTGTAACTTTTCCTGAGACGACGGTCTGAGCAGCTAGTTGATAGCAAATTAGGTAAACGAGAATATGTAAAAGCGATTTCATAAATAGTTCGGTTGATTGATTGTTGAGCAAATATGAAGCGAACTACGCTTTCGCGAAAGCGTAATACTCCCAACCGTCATTTTTGAGTTCTCAGTTGTAGTTATCCCGATAGAGAGCGTATTTTGTCATTATTGATTACAGCAACTTGAGAAGGCTTTGAAATCAAAAATCATTTATAACGTTTGCGTAACTACCACAATATTTGCTTTTGTCTGAAAAACGAAAAAATTGAAAAAAAAAATTAAATTAAAATTCCTTTTTTAATGAACTATAAACGTGTTTACTAAAGCTATAATCAACAATAATTTGCAATTGATTTTACTTAAACGTAACATATGGGGATGTACTTACACAACTATTATATCTATATTTATCCCGTTAAAAGTTCAAGGATTTAACATGTAAGAAAAAACCTCTGCAATTAGGGAGCAGAGGTTTTTTTCTTTTTAATAATGTACCGATTGATCATCTCAAGGATCAGTTATATAGGGATAGTTGGACGTTACCGGGATTTGACTAAAACTTTTATCAATATTCTGTAACACTTTGTAAGAAATCTCTACTTACCATTAACTAAGCCACCAACCATTGGATAAAACAGTCGAAGAAAATTTTGTAACCCTTCTGGAAGAGAACCAGAATATTGTGCATAAAATATGCCGTTTGTATACCAACAATCGGGATCAACACAATGATCTTTTTCAAGAAATTACGATACAATTATGGCGAGCCTTCCCTAAGTTTAGAGGAGATTCAAAGTTCAGTACGTGGATGTACCGCGTGGGATTAAATACCGCCATCACTCTATATCGTAAATCTAAAAGAACGGTCCAGACTCAAGATTTTGATTCTGTCATGTTTCGTATATCATCAGAAGAATATGATGATACCGTCGAGCAACAATTAAAGTTGATGTATAGCGCAGTAAAAGAGCTTAATGACATAGATAAGGCACTCGTCTTTTTATATCTAGAAGATAAAAACTACAGTGAAATCTCTGAAACCCTAGGTATCACAGAGGTGAATGCAAGAGTGAAGATGAACAGAGTGAAGAAAAAGCTCAAAAAAATATTAAATCCATAAGCTATGGTAGATGAACTAGAAATGCTAAAGAAAGATTGGCAAAAACAGGAAGGATCACTTCCAAAATATACAAAAGAAGAATTATACCCTATGCTACTTAAGAAGTCTTCTTCTGTAGTAAAGTGGATACTTTTTATAAGTATCATTGAATTTGCCTTTTGGATTATACTCAACTTTGTATTAGAACAAAGAGATGCTAATATAGCATTTGTAGAAAAAGCTGGAATAACTACGATAGACAATGTTTTATTAGTTATAAATTATGTCGCCTTAGCCTACTTCGTTGTTTGTTTTTACTTGAATTATAAATCGATTAAAGCAACAGATAATGCAAAAAACTTGATGAAAAACATCTTAAAAGCTAGAGGTACTGTCAAGCTTTATATATGGTTTAATGTAAGCTTCATTTTCATTGGTTCATTATTAATATCTGGCGTAGCATATTATAATAGTCCTGACACTTTTAAAATTGCCAGCCCAGTGGTTCTTTTAATTGTAGTATTATTAATGTTAGGTTTATTTATTGGAGTCCTGCTTTTAATATATAGACTTATATATGGACGCTTGACTAAAAGGCTCAAAGAAAATTACAATCAACTTAAAAAATTGGAACTTTAAATCTAGGGGGTTTGAGTTCTGATTAAGGCAATAGGTCAAGCTGTTGCCTTTTTAGCATATAAAAAGCGAGAGCGACCGTAAAGGTCGCTCTCGCTTTTTTTTCTTCGTAAGTTGAAACATTAATAGTCCCACTTTCTCTTTTTATTAAGCTCTTCTTCTGCTTCTATCTCTTCCATAGGGATTACCTTTAAGAAAGACGGATGTTGCTCGATTGCGTATTCTAATTGCTCTACAATTTTCTCTACAGAGTCGTTTTCGTAGTCTATTACTAGCGGTTCTTTTACTTCAAAAGATTGAAGAATACCGCGTTTTTTAATGCGCAGTCCTTTCTTATCAAAACTCCTTCTAAAACCATCTATCACAATAGGCACGACAATAGGCTTATAGTTCTTAATGATGTGAGCGGTTCCTTTTCTAATAGGTTTCCATGGTTTTGTAGTTCCTTGAGGGAATGTAATTACCCAGCCATCATCTAGAGCAATACCTATATTCTCAGTATCCTTAAGGTTTACTTGGCGATCTATTTCTTTACCTTTTTCTCTCCAAGTACGACTTACTGTAATCGCCCCTGCATATGCAAAAATACGAGGCAGTAAGCCTGTTTTCATCGTTTCTCCAGCAGCCACGTAGTATAGATTAAGTTTTGGATCCCACAGATATCCTATGTTTTTTATAGAATCTGTACGGCCACTTAAACTTGCGTTAAATACGTGAAACATAGAAACCACATCTGCAAAATATGTCTGGTGATTTGAAACAAATAATACGTTCTTATCTGGAAGATTAGTCAGTATTTCTGACCCTTCTATTTGTAATTCATTAAAACCGCGATAACGTCTATGCGTCATTGCACCAGCAATTCTTATGAGCCAGCGTTTTAAGAATAGTATATGTCCAAATGGATTTTTTTTAAATAGCCCCATTGTATCGTTTAAAAATTGGTTGTGTTTGAGTGCGCTTTCGCGAAAGCGTACTTGGTTACAAACAGCCTGTAAAGATACAAAAGGCGTTACAATTTTAAAGAAGTGTTAAGAAGCGATCGTACCTCACTGAGCATCATTGCCGTAGCTCCCCAAACGATATGACCCTGTAATTTATATGCTGGTACCTCCATATCATCCATATACGAGGTAGAGAGATTTTGAGTGGTTATACAGTCGTCAGTGAGAAATTCAGAAAGTGGTACAGGGATTAAAGACTCCACTTCGCTTTCTTGAGCAATAAATGCAGGAGTATGATCTAGATGTCCTATAAATGACTGCACCCAGAAATTACTAGGTGGAATGTAAATATTTGTGAGTTTACGAGTAATTGTAACATGAGATTGCGGGACACCTACCTCCTCTTCGGTCTCTCGCAATGCTGTATGCGCAAGATCCCTATCTGTAAGCTCTACTTTTCCACCAGGAAACCCAACTTGATTAGAATGAACACCTTTATAAGTCTTACGTAAAATGAGAATAAACTCCGTATCTCCATCTGGTGTGGGATAAAATAAACACATCACACCAGCCTGTCTAGGCTTGCGGGTAGAAATCTCTAGTTCTTCTAGTTCTCTCAGGCGTTCATTGGGCGCCATCTCTAGTTGCACATCGCGCCCTGGAAGCGGGAGATTTCCTATTTTTGAAGCTAATTCTAAAAATGATTCAAATTTCATTTATGCGTACGTATCTCTGGATTATTATAGCGCTACTAGCGAGCTCAAGTTGTCAAGATAAGAAATCTGCACCTATTTCTGTAGAGGAAGAAGTGCCAAAAAAAGACACGATAGCACTGCAACAAAAAGTCATAAAAACAGTAGATCCATCACTAGTAATGGGTACTTTAAAAAATCCTACCATAAGTGGACAGGAAATGGTTATTGACTTTCTCACAGCTTATGGGGAAAAGAATCCTGAGACTAAGGTTAAGATTACCACACGTTTTGGAGAAATAGAAGTGGAGCTTTTTACAGATACTCCGCTACACAGAGCAAACTTTATCATGCTCGTAAAAAACGGCTATTTTAATACGACGCAGTTCCACCGAGTGTCGCCTGATTTTGTTGTACAAGGAGGTAACAATGATACGCAAGGCACTGCGCGCAACAGAGCGAGCTTTGGGAGTTACTTGATACCAAATGAAGCAAATCCTACACATACACACACCCGTGGAGCATTTTCATCGGCTAAGTATACCGAGCAAAATGTGAGTAATGCGACTGCTCCCTTTGAGTTTTTTATTGTACAACCTGCACGTGGAGCGCATCACCTTGATGGAGATCACACCGTTTTTGGCCGAGTGACTAAAGGAATGCACGTTGTAGATGAAATCAATAAGCTAAAAGTTGATGGTAGCGAGTGGCCACTAGCCAATGTATATATGAAGATTGCCCTTATTGATTAAGCGTCTTTTCCTTCTTAAAATACCTACTACCCACGTTGCCTGCGTGCTTCAAAAACTAAGATTCCGGCAGCAACTGAGACATTCATAGAGTCTATTTTACCTCGCATAGGTATTTTAATATTTGTACCCACCCTGCGCCATTCTTGAGATAATCCTGTGGCTTCTGTACCTACCACTATTGCGGTAGGCGTTGTATAATCTTGTGCTGCATAGTCTACCGCTTCTTGTAAAATAGCACTGTAAACCGCTATTCCTTTTTCTTGTAAAAACGAAATCACCTCAGCAGTTGACCCTGTTGCTATTTGTGTGGTAAACACACACCCTACACTTGATCGTATGATATTAGGATTGTATAAATCTGTTTTGGGATTTGCAATAATTACTGCATCTACCCCAGCAGCGTCTGCTGTTCTTAATAGTGCGCCTATATTTCCAGGTTTTTCTGGTGCTTCGGCGATTAATAGTAGAGGATTTTCAGGTAGCGCCAACTCATGTAAGGTTTTAGTTTCCGCTTTCGCGAAAGCGATAACACCCTCCGTCCCTGCTCTGTAAGCTACTTTCTGGTATACCTCGGCAGATAAGCTTGTCATCATCGCTGTGTCATTTACCATCCCAGCAACCTCATCTTCTGAAATTACAGCTTCATTAAAATAAACCTCTGTAATCTCGTATCCTCCGGCTATAGCAAGCGCTATCTCCCTCACACCTTCTATAATAAAACCACCCTCCTTCTTACGTGCGCGTGACTTATCTTGAAGTTGTAACAGTCTTTTTACAGCTGGATTCTGGATACTAGAAATATATTTTGACATAGCACAAATGTAGAATATTCTTAAGATTAGAGAAAAACTAGAAGAGAATAGTTCAAGTATCAAAAATGTAAAGTATATTTGACATTATAACAAATTTACTTTACATAAAGTAAAGCTAGGTTGTTTTCACTTAAACGTTATTATTATGAATTTTAAAAAAATAATTGCCTGCGAGCGCAAGAGCCTTGAGAAGCTTAGTAAATTTCAATTACCACATAAATTCAAAAGAATAGGCTGGATTTTGTTTATTGCTTCTTTTCTCTCTCTAATCGCAACAAGTATTATCGTAACAGATTATACCCTAAAGTCTACCATTATAATTATTGTAAAATATACAATGCTCGTTGGTCTTCTTACAGTATCTCTATCTAAAGAACCGATAGAAGATGAGTTTATAAAGAGCATGCGCATGAGATCTTATATGATTGCCTTTATTGTAGGCGTGCTACAAACGCTTGTGATGCCTTTTATAAATCTAGGAGCAGATGCTTTAATAAACGGGGGCTCATCTTTAAAGCCAGTAAATGATTTCTTTGTGTTATGGGTGTTGCTATTCTGTCAGATTTTATTTTTTCATCTATTTAAAAGTGGTGCAGATGACTAATACACTTAAAGTAGAGCGTGCTATCCTCAATCTTACACAAGATGATCTTGCAAAGAAAATAGGTGTCTCGAGGCAAACCATAAATTCGATAGAAAAAAATCGCTACGTACCCTCTACGGTACTAGCACTAAAACTTTCTGAGTTATTTAAAAAGCCAGTAAATGAATTTTTCTCATTATCTGAAAATGATTGACGAGTTTTGTAAGACTATAAATTCCATACGACTACCTTACAAATTCTAACCAATTAATATACTATGAACAAATCTATCCTATTGCTTGCTGGACTTATTGCTTTTGCAAGTTGTAAAAATGAATCAACCGTAAAAACAGAAGAAATTGCTGTGGTGGAGACTCCATCAAGAGTGTACCCAGATCAAATTTCTAAAGTATTTGAAGCTCACGGAGGAATTGACACTTGGAATAACATGAACAATTTATGTTTTACCTTACCTAAAGGAGACATAAATGAAATACACACTGTTGATCTTAAATCGCGTAATACACGTATTGAAACTAAAGATTTTGTACTAGGATTTGACGGTAAAGACTTATGGTTAAAACAAGATACCATCGCTTTTCAACCAGAGAGAGCCCGTTTTTATCATAACTTGATGTTTTATTTTTATGCGATGCCATTTGTACTAAGTGATGAAGGCATCACATACTCAGAGGTTCCTGCGTTAGAAATGGATGGTGTAAGCTACCCTGGGACAAAAATTAGCTACGGCAAAGATGTAGGTGACAGTCCAGATGACAATTATATCTTATATAATGACCCAACTACAAACGAAATGGCATGGCTAGCATATACAGTAACTGCAGGAGGTGATGGACCAAGTGAGCGCTACAGTTTTATTAAGTATGCAAAATGGCAAAATGTAAATGGTCTTAAGTTACCTAGCGAACTACAATGGTACAAGGTAGTAGATGGCAAGCCTACAGAAATGAGAAATGCTATGAATTTTACAAATCCTACAGCAACTGCGACTAAACTAGATATTGCTACTTTTTCAAAGCCTGAAGGTGGAGTACTTGTAGAGTAGATAATCATCTTACACAAAATATAAACAAACGCCATTCTAAATGAATGGCGTTTTATTTTTACCACAACTTACTGATTATCAAAACCAAAAACCCTAATCTATTACTATCAGCATACTGCATCTTAGTGCTATTTAGTCATATTTCTGATTAAAATCTATTAGATTTACTTTACAAACAAAATGCATAATGTTAGTTAGCTAGTTATCTATATATGAAATACTACAGCCTTAATAAGCAAGCGCAAACGGTCACTTTTGATGATGCAGTAATACGAGGAATTGCTCCAGATAAAGGACTTTACTTTCCTGAAAATATCCCAGTGCTTCCTGCTACCTTTTGGGAGCAGCTTGAGCAATTATCCAAAGAAGAAATCGCTGTCGAAGTGATGAAACCTTTTGTGGGCGATAGTATGGACGAAGCTACACTTAAAGAAATAGTAACAGATGTTCTTTCTTTTGATTTCCCGTTAGTTCCTATAGAAGATAATGCGGCAACACTAGAGCTTTTTCATGGGCCTACCATGGCTTTTAAAGATGTAGGAGCTCGCTTTATGGCGCGCTGTCTGGGTCACTTCTTAAAAGAACGTAATCAACAAGAAGAAGTTACCGTATTAGTGGCTACCAGTGGTGACACGGGTGGAGCCGTAGCTAGAGGCTTCTACAAAGTACCAGGGATAAAAGTGGTAATCCTCTACCCTTCTGGCAAAGTATCTGATGTGCAAGAGCGACAGCTCACCACATTAGGAGAAAATATCACCGCACTTGAAGTTGACGGTACTTTTGATGATTGCCAAGCGATGGTCAAGAAGGCTTTTTTAGACAAAGAAATTACAAGTACAAAACAACTCACCTCTGCAAATAGTATTAATGTCGCACGATGGCTACCACAGTCCTTGTATTATTTATTTGCTTATAAAGAATTAAAGAAGCAAGGAAAAGCAGATTCTCTCGTGTTTTCTGTTCCTAGTGGGAACTTTGGTAATATATGTGCTGGTATGGTAGCTCATATGATGGGAATGCCGGTGCACCAATTTGTAGCTGCGGTAAATAGTAATACAACCATCCCTAGGTTTATGCAAAGCGGAGTCTACACCCCTACGACAACGGTTGCGACGATAAGTAATGCAATGGATGTGAGTGACCCTAGTAACTTCATAAGAGTACTACAGCTATTTGAAAACGACAGGCAATTACTATCTCAAAAGTTTTCGTCATACTCCTATTGTGATAATGCCACACGCGGTGCGATGCTCGATTTGCATGAAAATCATAATTATATAGCAGACCCTCACGGAGCCGTTGGTTACTTAGGACTCAAGGCCTATTTGCAAGACAAACCAGACGCTTACGGAGTATTTTTAGAAACTGCCCATCCTGTTAAGTTTTTACCAGCAGTCACACCCGTAGTGGGTAACATTGATCTCCCCGAACAGATCAAGGAGTTGATGGATAAAACGATGGATACCGTTCCTGTGAAGAATTATGACGAGTTAAAGACGTATTTGTTGGCATAGTTCGCTTTCGCGAAAATGTTCTCAAATTCACATCTCGTAGCGTAAAAAACCTAATTTCAACTAAGCTAGGCTTTATCTTTAAGTCTAATTAACATGAGGAATCAATAGTTCTGTCACCTATGGGTAGGTATATAAACACCACACAAGATGATGAACGAATTAGATGATTAGTTCCAGTCTACAATGGCTGCTGTATTGCCAGAGAGTACACGTATGTATTTTGTGCCTTTTACGATCTCTGCATGTTTCAGGGCAAGACGCTTAATTTTATAGGTATATCTTGTATCTAGAAGATTACCTTGCTCGTCGTAGTATTCAAGTCGGTTGAAACGTTTTGTAGCATTAGATCTAAACACTGTACGCTTTTTTCCAAATCGTTTCTTTAAAATTTCATCAAATGATTCTAGGTTCTTAATTCCATAATTAATCACCCAGATATCACTTACCTCATCTTCCTGACCGCTAGGGTTGTCTGATTCGGTATAGCTCATGCCAGATATGATTACCTCATTATTCTCTTTTTGCAATGCGCTAGTAAGATATTCTCTACCAGAGCCTCCTAATTCTAATTGCCATTTTACAATACCTACCTTATTGATTTTAATAATAGAAAAGTCTTCTGTGACACCTCCATTCTGAGCGGTACGGTATTGATCTTTTGCTATAATTGCCTTGGTACCTCCTAGCAAAACATCTCCATTATCAAGCTCTTGTAGCGAAGTAAGCTTATCATCTGTAAAATTCCCAAAACTACGTTGCCATACTATATTACCATGACTATCTATCTTAACAACCCACCAGTCTGTTCCTCCTAGATTTTTTGTTGTTTTTGTTCCTCCTATTCCAGACTCAGAGATACCGCCCAGTATAAAACCTCCGTCTTGAGTAGCAATGGTCTTTACAATCTGATCGTCTTTTGAACCACCTATTGTAGTAGACCACTCTAAATTTCCTGTCTTACCATAACTTGCTACATAAAAATCTTTATCGCCTAGGGTAGTTGTATTTTCTGCAGTTGCCTTGGTCGCATAGCCTGCGGCAAGCGTACTTCCAGCTTCAGAGATGGTAACACTACGTAGTTTGCGCTCCGTACCAGCAAGCTTATTTTTATTCCAGTTCATCTGTAAAGCTGGATCAAGATGCAGTCTCCACAGGTCATCTTGAGATGCTGTGATTTCAACCTCTGTAACTTCTTGTTCTAAAAATGTAGGATCACTGTAGCTATCTTCTAGTGTAGTATAACTTGATCTACTTGAACGCACCATTCTAGATTTAATCTTTTGTGGTGGTTCTGGATTTTGAGAAATAGTAAATTCGTCTGTATTTGTAGATGCAGTACTATCTGCATTTATTACTGTAGATTTAATGAGTCTTGCCTCCTCTGGTGACTGAAATATTCTTTTGAGTACTGCTTTATTTCTTGAAGCTACAAGTCGTTCCCAATCTACAACGCCTTCTCCATCTAGTTTGACAACCCATACATCTGTCTCTGCAGTTGCATACTGGTCTAGTGTAGTTTTTTTATTAGTATGCCCACCTATAATATATCCTCCATCTGTGGTTAATTGAGCCTCCGTGGTTCTATCTACTGGATAAGTATCTAGCCTTTTCTCCCATATAACCCCTTCTTGTGACCACACAAGAGCAGGCAATAAAACAAATAAAAAAAGAACGGTTACATTTCTCATAATCATTACTGTAGCATAACCGTCAAATTTAATTATTAAATAAATAACAGATGATGCCATAAAAGGTTATTACCCATATTACCACAGACATCGTTTATTGCGGTATTACATCGATAATTTACTTTTTATTTACCGCGCAAACTGCGACCTTTTCATACATTTGTGTAACCAAAAGAACTATAATAAAGATGAAAAATACAGCCTTAACTCAAGTACATGAATCATTAGGTGCAAAAATGGTCCCATTTGCTGGTTATAATATGCCAGTTTCTTATGAAGGTGTTAATGTAGAGCACGACACTGTGAGAAATGGTGTTGGTGTATTTGATGTTTCACATATGGGTGAATTTCTTGTATCTGGAGAAAATGCACTATCATTATTACAATGGGTATGTTCTAACGATGTTTCAAAAATAAAAGTTGGTGGTGCGCAGTATAACTGTTTTCCTAATGATACAGGAGGAATTGTGGATGATCTTATTGTATACCGTATAAAGGAAGATCAATATATGCTTGTGGTAAATGCTAGTAATATAGATAAAGACTGGGCATGGCTAGAATCTCAAAATACTTTAAAGAGTTTTAATGCAGAGCTACGTAATATCTCTGAGGGTCACTCCCTTCTTGCAATTCAAGGACCTAAAGCTATTGAAGCCATGCAGTCACTTACAGATGTTGATCTTGCAAGCATTAAGTTTTATACGTTTGAGGTGGCCCCTTTTGCGGGTATTGAAAATGTTATTATTAGTGCTACAGGATATACTGGTAGTGGTGGTTTTGAGATTTACTGTAAAAATGAAGATGCTGCACAACTCTGGGAAAATGTTTTTAAAGCTGGTGCAAACTGGGGAATCAAACCTATTGGTCTCGCTGCTCGTGATACACTACGTTTAGAAATGGGATATTGTCTTTATGGTAATGATATAGATGACAGCACTTCTCCGCTTGAAGCAGGTTTAGGCTGGGTAACAAAATTTACTAAGGATTTTGTAAACAGTGAGCATTTAAAAGCTCAAAAAGAACAAGGACCTAAGCAAAAACTCATAGGTTTTGAACTTACAGAAAGAGGAATTCCTCGTCAAGGATATGATATTGTAGATGCAGATAGTAACAAGATTGGTCACGTAACATCTGGAACTATGGGTCCTTCTGTAAATAAAGGAATAGGTATGGGGTATGTAGATACCGCTTTCGCGAAAGCGGACTCAAAAATTTTCATACAAATACGTAAGAATCTAGTACCTGCCACCGTTGTAAAGACACCTTTTTATAAAGGATAACAAACCAAAAAGCTACTCCCGAATTCTAAAGGACTATCTTTTAGAATTCGGGAGTTTTTTATTTAAAAAAATCTAATTATCGCATTTAAAAAATCAAAAGATAAAGTTTTAATACTAGGCGCTAGTGGCTTTCTAGGAGGTGCTTTATACAAGGAATTGTATAGGTACTACAACACCTATGGTACCTATCACTCTGGAAAGATATACAGTGATAACCAACACTATTTACGGTTTGACCTTGTAGAAGATGATGTGTACGAAGTGCTACTCAAGATAAAACCATCTGTAATTATAGCGGCACTTAGAGGTCCTTTTGGAGACCAGCTAGAGGCACATGAATCTATGATTGCTTATGCTCAAGAATCTGGCTGTCGTATTGTATTTATCTCTAGTGCAAACGTTTTTGATGCTTTTACAAATTATCCTAGTTATGAGAATGACAAAACACTCTCAGAAAGCATCTATGGTAAATTAAAAATTAGAATTGAGACGCTCTTAATGCGGCACCTACCAGAGTCGCAATATGCAATTGTGAGACTGCCTATGGTTTTTGGCGTGGGTTCACCTAGAGTTGAGGAGCTCAAAAACCAATTATTACTAGGCGATGCCATTGAAGTTTTTCCGCATCTGGTGATGAATACTACTACGCACACTAAACTCTGCCAGCAGGTGCATTATATTATTAATAGGAAACTCTCTGGTATTTTTCACTTAGGAAGCACAGATCTTATACATCATAAAGAGTTTATCCATGAGTTAGTAATTATGCTAGACCTCAACAGGAAACCTATGTATAAAAATGTATTTACTAGTAACTCAGATCGCTACCTTGCGGTCTTACCTAGAGATAATAAACTACCTAAACACTTACAAGTAACTAATGAAGGTGTCGTAGCTGGAAGCAAAAAATATAACGCAGAGTTTTAAGAAACATCTTTCTTAATTTACAAATCACAGTTGTACCTTTATAAAACACCCTAATTTATAGCTTATGCCTTGGCATTTTTATGTTATGTCTATCATGTATATCCTCGCGGGAATCATGCATTTTATAAAACCACGAGTATATGGAGCGATTATGCCTTCCTATATTCCTAATAAAAAAGGCATGGTTTTTTGGAGTGGTGTGGCAGAAGTTGCTGGAGGCGTAGGATTACTCTTTGAAGAAACTAGAGCTATTGCAATCTGGGGAATTATTGCGATGCTCATTGTTTTTTTTACGGTTCATATCGATATGCTAAGTAATGAAAAGCTGAAGGGTAAATTTCCCTTGTGGGCATTATGGATGCGCTTACCATTACAATTCGGATTAATTTACTGGGCTTATCAATATTTATAGATGTCATTATTTCCAGAAGAACCATATTCACTTAACCTCCCAGATGCAGACGTTACCTATTACAAGAACATGCTCACAGAGGAAGAGGCAGCATCGTATTATGAAACGCTGTTAGAAGAAATCTCGTGGCGTCATGACGATATTAAGGTTTTTGGAAAAGTATACCCACAACCGAGACTTACGGCACTCTATAGTTCCAATGCAAAATCATACTCCTACTCAAATATTACCATGATGCCTGAGCCTTTTACAGATGCATTAGAAGCCATTAAAAAAAGAGTAGAAGAGATCGCTGGAGTTACCTTTACTACTTGTCTTCTCAATTTATACCGTGATGGAAATGATAGTAACGGCTGGCATGCAGATGATGAGAAGGAGTTAGGTGAAAATCCTATTATAGCTTCTGTAAGTTTAGGAGCTCCTCGCCTATTTAAATTTAGAAACAAAGTTGATAGAACTAAGCAAGCTAAGATTATTTTAGAGCCTGGCAGCTTGCTGTTAATGCAAGGAAGCACACAACATTACTGGCATCACCAGCTACCTAAAACTGCGAGAAAGGTGGCTCCTCGTATTAATCTTACTTTTAGAATTATTGCATAGAAAAAGCAAACGTTTAGGGGAAACGCTTGCTCTTAAAAACTTCTCATTACAAGAAGGAACATTCTTAACTTAGGGGTGAAAGCCGTGTATTTTCAAAAAGCCTTAGAAGTTATTTATCTGTTAGTAATCTAGGGGTTACTCGACATCGTTATAACAAAATCTTCTAAGGCCAAATATTTTATGATAAATGCTCGGTATTTTTCCGCTATGGATTTTTGCACAGAACATTTATTACAAGAAAGAAAGAGGTGCTGTTTATGAAACATCTAGACGTTGTGCTTCACTCTAACACATGTCTAAAAAAAACCAACAAACTAACCTTAAAACAAAAAAAACCACAGCACCTCTGCTCTCTCGTATTATTGCGGTGCAAAGCTATGCGTGCATAGTATATTTTAACTTGTATAAAATTTACTTTTAATTGTACAATATTTAGAAAAACATTAAGATTTGACTAAATGTTTATTAAAAATTAAATTGTATCTTAATCAGTATCAAATCTTTAATCCCCAAATCATATGCAAAGATTCAGTTTACAAGATACTTTTCTGATAAAAAAGTTTAAGAAATTAGACAGACATCAAGACGAAGATAAGCGTACTTATTTTGAAATTATTTTTATAGAAGAGGGAAAAGGAAAGCATTTTATCAATGAATTTATTGTCTCTTATAATACAGGAGATATTTTTTTAATCGCCCCAGATGATACTCATTGGTTTGAAATAAATGAGGTCACCACATTTTGCTATTTCCAATTTACAGAGTCTTTATTCTCAAGTAAGATGAACTTGCCTGATCGATCTTACTGGTTGCACCGCATAGAGCGTATCATACAGCATCCCAATCTTGTACCAGGTGATGTTATAACTGCAGACTCTGATAAGCAACTCATCTGGCAAATTCATGATGCCATTGTACTTGAATATGAAATGGCCAAAGAGTTTTACAAACACAATATCTCAAATATGGTAAGTACCACCTTGAGTATTATTGCGAGGAATATTACACGTGACCTCAAACCAGGATCTTTTACTTCTAGAAAAGACCAACATACTACTATAGACGTTATTCTAAACTATATAAGGCAGCATGTATATGATAAGGATAAAATGAAAGTAGCCGCCATTGCAGAAAAATTATCGATGACTAGTAGTGGATTAAGCGCATACTTCAAGAAAAAGACTGGAGATTCACTACATCATTATATCATCATGTATAAATTACACCTTGTAAAATACAGATTAAAAAATACAGACTTCACGGTTTCAGAAATTGCGTACCAGCTAGGCTTTACAGATGAAAGTCACCTCACTAGAATTTTTAAAAAATACAATGAGATGACTCCAAAACAATATAAAACTAAAGAGGACGAAGTAATTAATGATGAAAATACACTCTAGCCCAGTAACTCATTAAGAAGTTGAGCTAGGCGCACTCCTCCTTTTTGTAATTGACCTCTCAATGTATTAAAGTAATCATACATATAGCGGTAGCCTAGTTTATCACCTTTTTTAGTTTTTGAGTAAATATCTTTAACAAGAGTTCTACTATCCTCCATCCAGTCTCTATAGGTACCAGCTGCCATTGCTTCTCGTTGTCTTTTTGTAATTTCTGGCATATTATCTGCAAGTTCGGTATAGCTCATACCGTAGCTTTCAATCATTTGTGTATCCCATACACGGTGTAAGTTGGTCCCGTCATTGTACCACTGTACTTGAAAATCATTTCCACCTTTATCTTCTCCTATGCCAGTGTGAAGCGGTTGGTGTAAGTCTCCTATAAAATGTACTAGCATTCGTAAGTTAAAAGCCTTCTCCTCCTTTGTAGCGGTTTCTGATTTTATAATATTAATACATGATTCAATCCCTGTAATAATATCTCCTCTTTCATTCTTAGGGTGTACATCGTATGTACTATCAAAAGGTACATTTACATAATGTTGTGTACCATACTTTCTATATTTAGAGTCACTTTTGATCTCATCTGCATAGGTAGATACTAGAGCAAGCGACTCGCCATCAAGTATTTCGGCAATAGCTTTTCTTGCTTTTTTAGACAGATATTTTTCTGCAATAGCTCCTGTAGCTCTGTGGCCTGTCTTTCCCCAGTCGTAAGCAGAGACATTTGATGTAAAAACAAGAACTAGTAATAATGAAATAAGTGTACGCATTGAATATTTTTTTGCCAAATGTACAATGAAACTTCTGTGTTGCGTGTTATAAAAGTATTAAGAATAGATACGCTTTCGCGAAAGCGTGAAACTACACTATCTTTATCATGGCAATAATAAACACCCTTATGATTATATATACTTTTCTCACTAGAACCAAAATACTCTTTACCCTCCTGCTCCTGGGCCTCATACAACAAGGGCTCATCGCGCAAGAATATGGCGGCAGCAGTGATCTGCGTATAAGTGATATGGTATATGGCACCTTACTTACTCCTGAAGTTCCTACCTCAAAAATTGCGATTATCATTCCTGGGTCAGGACCTACAGATCGTAATGGTAACCAGCAAATGATGCGTAACAATAGCCTTAAACTGCTTGCTGAATCACTAGCAAAAGAAGGTATTGCAAGCATACGATATGACAAACGCGTACTTACGCTTCTCAAGAAAAACGCATTGCAAGAAGAACGTCTAGATTTTAATATGTTTATAGAAGACGCGGTAGCTGCCATAAATTATGTAAAACAACAAGGACGTTTTAAAGAACTATATGTAATAGGTCATGAACAAGGTTCGCTCATAGGAATGGTAGCCGCCCAGCGTACAGAAGTACAAGGTGTTATCTCGCTCTCTGGATCTGGGCAATCGATAGATCAATCCATCATCCATCAGATAGGTTTACAAATGCCAGATCTCAAGGACAAGGCTATGAGCGCATTTGCCACACTCAAAAAAGATGGACGTGTGACAGATTACTCTCCTGCACTTACCTCTATTTTCCGTCCATCTGTGCAGCCGTTTATGGCAAGCTGGATGCAGTATGAACCTAAGGTTGAAATAGGTAAACTTACTGTGCCAACTCTCATTATTAATGGTACAAACGACATACAGACTTCAAAGCAGGAAGCCGTTTTATTACAAGAAGGAAATAGTGAGGCAACTCTTGCCATCATAGAAGGTATGAACCATGTGCTTAGAATTATAGATGGTGATGATCTAGAAAACACAAAGTCTTATAATAATACGAAGCTTCCTATAGCTGAAAAGCTTATAAATACCGTTGCTGGGTTTATTAAAACACACTAGTATACCTTAGGCTGTCTAGATAAGATAGAATTACTACATTTGACTACTCACAGTCAACCATGTTTACAATCTTTAAGATGAAAAAAATCTATTATATTATTGCTTGCTCATTACTTATAGTAAGCTGTGATGTTCTCAATAAACCACTTGCTAGCTCTAATCTAGTAAATCAAAAAAACAAACTCACCCGTAGCGCAATAGATCTTGTAAGCTTGAGCAATGATCGTATTAAAGTGCGTGTGCAACCTGCACCTATATATAAGGACGTAGCAACTTTTTACATTCCTGAGACGGTGCCAGGCACTTACTCTGATGATGATTATGGAATGTTTATAGATAGTGTTGCTGCCTATGGAACTTTTGGGAAGAAGCTTAAGGTTACAAAAACTTCAGATAATACGTGGGATATTAAAAATGCCCGCACTCTTGACTACATCGATTACTACGTTAATGACACTTATGATGTAGAGGCCGAACATACTATTTTTTCTCCTGCGGGGACTAATTTTAAAGAAAACGAGCAGTTTATGCTCAATTTACATGGAATTCTTGGGTACTTTAAAGACCAAGAGGAAATGCCATATTATGTAGATATCAATAGACCAGAAGTTATGGAAGCTACTACTAGCCTTCCACGCTTTGCAGACTCACTGTATGTGGCGCAAGATTTTGGAAATACAGGGATTACAGATACCTACAAAGGCGATCGATATTTTGACATTGTCGATAATCCTATCATGTATAATGTACCTAACAAAGAGGTATTTACTGTTGATGATATTACAATCGAGCTTAGTGTGTACAGTCCTTCTGGAACGGTAAAGGCGTCAAGCCTTAAGCCTAATATAGAGCGTATGATAAAAGCACAAAAGAACTATTTAGGTGATTTTAATGCTACAGACCGTTATACAATCTTACTATACCTTACCACAGGCGAAGCAGATGATGCACAAGATCTAGGAGCGCTAGAACATCACACCTCTACGGTGGTGGTACTTCCAGAGTCTATGCCTCAAGAAAATCTCGATGCAGCTATGGTAGATGTGGTATCACACGAGTTTTTTCATATTGTGACTCCGCTTAATTTACATGCTACGCAGATTCATAAATTCAAGTACAATAATCCGGAGATGAGCATGCACTTATGGATGTATGAAGGGATTACGGAGTACTTTGCACAGCACTTCCAAGTGCAGCAAGGACTTGTTACTCCAGAAGAGTTTTACAATACACTCGTTCAAAAAATAAGCAATGCAAAAAGGTATGATGATGCCATGTCATTTACTAAGATGAGCGCAAACATTCTTGAAGAGCCATATGCATCAAATTATGGTAACGTATATGAAAAAGGAGCTCTTATCGGGATGTGTCTTGATATACTTATGCGTAAAAATAGCAATGGTGAGCGTGGTGTTCTCGACCTTATGAAGGAGCTTACGTATCAATACGGGCCTCACAGACCTTTTGAGGACAGTAATCTGATCCCGCAAATCACCCAACTCACCTACCCTGAAGTGGGCGAATTCTTTACAAACCACGTGATAGGCACACAACCTATACAGTACAAAGACTTTTTTGATCTAGTAGGACTTGATTATAGCACTACGCTAGTAGATACAGGCTTCTTATTGGGAAAGGAACGTCCTTATATTAATGGAAACAAAGAAGACAATACCATTTATGTACTTCCAGGAAACCTCAATACATTTCTCACTGCGCTGGGCGTACAAGGAAATGATGTGATTACCGCAGTAAATGGAACTGCTTATGATCTTTCTAACGTATACGATTTAATAACAGTCTCAAATAGCTGGAAAGTAGGCGATGCTATTACTATGACGGTCTTAAGAAATGGAGAAGATGTGCAACTTACTGGAACGATTATCACACCACAAATTCCGCAGGCAACACTGGTAGAATTACAGACGTACGACGATGGCTTAGAGCAAGTTCTACGTGAGAAGTGGCTAAAAGGTTCTTAAGTTTTATCGCTTACAAGACATTTTTTTGATACATTCGGGGGAACTAACCATTCCTGATGTATAAATTGCTACTCTGTGTACTCCTTGCGGGAGTAAGTACAGCGCACTACGCTCAAACCAAAGAAGTAGGTGTATCCTTTATAGAAACACCTATTACGATAGATGGTGTACTTGATGAAACTGCATGGAACAAAGCCGTCCCAGCAACAAACTTCTGGCAATATTTCCCTACAGATACCATACAGGCACCTTATCAATCTGAGATACGCTTTTTATACAATGACAAAACCTTGTATGTAGGCATCAAAGTCTCTTCGCAGGGCGACGATTATATAGTCCCATCGTTGCGCCGTGACTTTAGAGCTGGCGGTAGTGACAATATCACCTTAATGTTTGACACCTTTAATGATGGTAATAATGCATTCCTTTTTGGCTCCAACCCTGCTGGGGTGCGCAGGGAAGCGCTAGTTTCTGGCGGCGGAAAAGATTTGAGAGGTTTTACCACTAGCTGGGATACCAAGTGGGTGGGAGAAACCACGGTACACGACGGATACTACGTTTGTGAGTGGGCAATCCCCATGAGCGCCTTTAAATATAGAGAAGGCGAAACACGATGGCGTTTTAATAGCTATCAGTTTGACACCCAAGACAACTCCCGCAATACGTGGATACAAATACCGCAGAATCAGAATATTTTTAATCTCGCTTACATGGGCGATATGGTCTTTGAGAAACCGCTAGGTAGCTCAAGAAGTCCTATTTCTATAATTCCTTATGTAAATGCCATTGCTGGGCAAGACAGAGAACTAGACGATAACTTTACTGAGATTAAAGTGGGCGGCGATGCTCGCTTTACGATAGGCAATAGTCTTAATCTTGATGTCACCATAAATCCAGACTTCTCCCAAGTAGAGGTAGATAATGCTATTACAAACCTCTCTCGTTTTGAAGTAGGATTGCCAGAGCGCAGGCAGTTTTTTATAGAAAACAGTGACCTCTTTGCAGATTTTGGCGATCCGCGGGCGGCAAATCCTTTTTTCTCGAGGCGCATAGGTATAGCCGAAGATCTTGATGGAAACACGGTACAGAATAACATTGTAGCAGGTGCACGCTTGAGCGGTAAACTCACAAACAAGCTACGGGTGGGTATACTCAACATGCAAACTGAAAATGATGAACCTATTGAGATTGCTGCAACAAATAACACCGTTGTAGCCTTACAGCACAGCGTTTTCAGCAGGTCAAACATAAGTGCCATTTTTGTAAACAAGCAGAATACTAGTAATGCTGCCTTTGTACAACCTGATGAAGAATACAACAGGCTTATAGGTCTTGATTATAACCTAGCCAATAAAGACAATAGCTGGAATGGTAAATTTTACCTCCACAAATCCTTTACTCCAGGGATTGATAGCAAGGACTACTCTGGCGGAGCGCGCATGGAGTACAATAAAAACAACTGGCGCGCGACCAGTGCTACGCTATTTATAAATGAAGACTTCAACTCTGAGCTTGGCTTTATACCTCGTAAGGATATCTTTAGGAACTTCAGTAAGGTAGAAAGGCTCTTTTTCCCGAAAGGGGGACCAATTAATAGACATATATTTTCTTTAAACTCCTTCTTTGTATGGCGGCCAGAAGTCGCTTTTACCCTTGGCGACCGCACGCTCTCACCACAGTGGGAAGCCCAGTTTAAAAATACCAGCAGCCTGAGTGCAAAACCTAGAACGCGCTACACAAAACTCTTTGACAGCTTTGACCCATCGCGATCTGACGGACTAGAATTACCAGAAGGAAGCGAGTACCGTTATACCAATCTGGAAGTGGAGTACAAATCTGACCAACGGAAGAAGTTTTACTACACGGCAAATACAACCTACGGCGAGTTTTTTAACGGTGAGATACTCACCTTGCGAGCAGAAGCTACCTTGCGCCTGCAACCTAAACTCGTGCTAGGTATAAACGCCCGCTATGATAACATAGACCTCCCTGCTCCTTATGCAGATAATCGCATCTGGCTTGTAAGCCCGCGTGTGGATGTTACCTTTAGTAAAAACCTGTTCTGGAATACGCTTGTGCAGTACAGTACCTTGCAAGATAACTTTGGGATTAACTCACGCTTGCAATGGCGATTTGCCCCGCTTTCAGACTTATTTTTGGTGTATAATGACAACTATTTTACAGATACCACCTTTGCTCCTCGCTTCCGGAGTATTAATTTAAAACTTACTTACTGGCTATATTTATAGGGATTTTGGTATTTTCGGTTTCCTTTGGCAGTAAGCCTTAGTTTATTTTTTATGCTTCTTGCAGTGAAAGTGATCCCATTTTCGCGAAAGCGTAATTACCCACATTATTATGGAAAACACACCTTATTTTACAAATGACGCCATTGTTTTTGGCCTCATTGCGCTTGCACTTGCATTTATATTTTATACCTCGAGTAAGAAGACAGGCTTCTGGGGGAAATTTTACGGCATTGTGCCTGCCCTACTGCTATGCTATCTCATCCCTGCGATTTTTAATAGCCTGAGGCTGATAGATGCAGAGAGTAGCCAACTGTATTATGTGGCGAGTCGTTACTTGCTACCCGCATCGCTGGTGCTTATGACGCTTAGTATAGACCTTAAGGCAATTGTAAACCTAGGCCCTAAGGCGCTTATCATGTTTTTTACAGGAACGATAGGGATTGTGATAGGTGGCCCGCTAGCGATACTTCTCATCTCTGCTGTATCACCAGAAACAGTAGGTGGTGCAGGACCAGATGCAATATGGCGTGGCCTCTCTACACTGGCGGGAAGCTGGATAGGTGGCGGTGCAAATCAAGCCGCGATGCTAGAGATTTATAAATACAATCCTGCCAAGTATGGGCAAATGGTACTCGTAGACATAGTAGTAGCAAACGTATGGATGGCGGTATTACTCCTAGGGATAGGCAAATCAAAACGCATAGATGCATGGCTTAAGGCAGATAACACAGCTATAGAAAAATTAAAAGAAAAGGTATCAATCTTTGCCGAAGGGGTAAAGAAAAACCCGACGCTTTCTGATCTTATGGTAATGCTGGGTCTTGCCTTTGGCGCAGTGGGTATTGCACACTGGGGAGCTGGTGTTATGAGCGCTTTATTTTCTGATATCCCAAAGGACTCTGCGCTTGCATCCTTTGGCTCTACGTTTTTCTGGATGGTCACGATTGCAACTGTGATAGGGATTTTACTCTCCTTTACAAAAGCCAAAAATTATGAGGGTGCTGGAGCTAGTAAAATAGGCAGTGTGTTTATTTACATACTAGTTGCGAGTATAGGTATGAAAATGGATCTCACTACTATTTTTGAAAACCCAGGGCTTATAGCTATAGGTTTTGTGTGGATGGGTATACATGCGGGACTCATCATACTGGTGGCAAAACTTACAAGATCTCCCTTTTTCTTTCTTGCTGTGGGAAGCCAGGCAAACGTGGGCGCGGCAGCCTCTGCTCCTATTGTTGCGGCAGAGTTTCACCCATCGCTAGCTAGTGTGGGTGTGTTGCTAGCAGTTTTTGGCTATGTGGTGGGAACTTATGGCGCTATACTCTGTACAATTTTAATGGAAATGGCAGCTGCGGGCTAGTATTATATGTAAAATAGTAGCATATTTGCCGTCTATAATTAAAACCAATTATGAATAAAATAGCATACATTCTCTTATTAAGTATCTTGATGGTTTCATGTTCAAAAACAGGAAATCTTACAGTCACTGGAACGGTAAAAGGTCTTAAAAAAGGAACTTTATATGTACAGCGCGTGCAAGATACCATGCTTGTAAATCTAGACTCTCTTGTAATAGACGGTGAGCCAGAATTTGAGTTTATACTTGACATAAAAGAACCAGAGGTATACTACTTACACCTTGATAAGGCAGATGAGTCTGGTTATGATGACCGTATTCCTTTCTTTGCAGAGGCTGGTATTATTAATATCACTACCTCCCTTAAAAACTTTGAAGGATTTGCTGCTGTAACAGGATCTGAGAACCAGATGCACTGGACGCAGTTTAAGAATATGAACAAGCAGTTTAATGATAAGAATCTTGATCTTATAAAAGGTTCTTTTAACGCTAGACAGCGAGATGATCAAGAAGAGATTCTTGCTTATGATGATTCTTTACAGCAACTACTTAAAAGAAAGTATCTATACACGGGTAACTTTGCTACAACAAACAAGGAACTTGAGATTGCTCCTTACCTTGTAATGACCCAGATACCAGATGCTACCACTCCTTACCTAGACACTTTATATAAGACTTTCCCTAGAAAAACTAGAAATTCTAAATACGGGAAGCAGCTCAAGAAGCTTATAGAGGAGCGCAAGAAACAGTAAGCACCTTTAAGATCGTACTACTATTATAAGCATGATGTGATTTTACATAAAAATGTAAGGTTCATGATTATAAATTAACCTACTTTTGCAGTCAAAATTAGAACAATGGCAAATATTAGAGATTTAAAAAAGGATATCAATTTTGTACTAGGTGACATCATTGACGCAGTATACGTTTGGGAAGCACTTAATCCTAAAGAAGATAGAAAGGAAAGTGAAGCAGTTATAGATGACGCTATCGCAACTTTTGACACTTTAATTGCAAAGGTAAACGACCGCAAAGTAGAGAATAGAAGTAAAAATCTAGTGGCAGTACGTGCAGATCTTGAGAAGGAAGCACAGTCACTTGTAGCTCGTATAAACAAGCTATAATTTTTTTAAAAAAAAGGGTTGCATATATAATAAATGATATTATATTTGCACCCGCAATGCCGATGTAGCTCAGCTGGCTAGAGCAGCTGATTTGTAATCAGCAGGTCGTGGGTTCGAGTCCCTCCATCGGCTCAAAAAGGTCTTCTTTTATTAGAAGGCCTTTTTTGTTTTATATAAGTTCTTGGTGTGGTGTGGTACGCTTTCGCGAAAATGTGATATTATAACCTCATAAAAGCCGCAATAAACACTTCCCTCCTTCCTCTTCTCATAATCTCCTAGACTGTCGTTTAATTGCTTTTATAACTCATTTAATAAATGGTCATGCTACCGTTTATAAAGTAGTGTAGTTATGACCTACTCGATAAAAGCACAGCAGTAAAATTCATTGTATATTTAGTCCACATAAAAAAGACTGCAAACTAAAGCAAATCTGCAATCCCGATAGTTATCTGGGGCTGTATTTGATTTGTGTAGTGGATTGTTAGGTGCAATTACATAATACTTCAAAATGATAACTAAAGCAACATATTACATATTAGGAAATGGAATTACTTTTGAAGAAGATGAAATTGAAATATCATCTTATTTAAAAATTAGAAAGGTAAGCAAAATGTCTGTTTTTGAATTAGCTGGTTTGGGAGCACAAGGTTTCAAGCAATGGTCATTAATTGAACCTTTTTGTTATCTAAAAAACAATTTTGAAATAATAAGTTCTGAAAACGAATCGAGTTTCGGATATGATATCTTGAATAGAGCTTGGCTATTAAATACTTTACTTGTTTTAAGAAAAAAAACGAGTATTAATTCTATTGCTCTCCTCAATCAATCTTGGAATAAATTAAAAGACATCAATAATGTACAAGCTAATCTTTGTGATTATCACGTAAAAATGCTTAAAACCGAAAGTCTTAATGAATTAAACGTTGGGAATGGAGATATTGAATGGTTAAAAAAATATTATGAAAATGCAAATACTTTGGCATTTAAAAATGAAAAATTCAGATACGCATTAGAGGTTATTAATTCTTGGAGATATTGTGTGGATGTTAAAAGTGCAATAGCCATTTTATGGGCTGCAATAGAAAGTATAGTAAATGTTTCTATAGAAATTAGTTATAGATTATCTCTTAGTATCTCATCACTTTTATATGAAAGGGGAGATGAAAGGATTCAGAAATTTAAGGAAATTAAAAAACTATACACATTACGCTCTAAAGTAGTTCACGGTTCGAATTTAAAAGATTCTCAAATTGAAAAAGCTCTGGTAGAATCTTTCGAGTTACTTTCTGAATTAATAGTATTTATGATTGAAAAGAACAAGTTGATAAAGGACATTGATTTTGAAAATGCAATATTTAAATAAGAGCACCTATCAAAGAACTGAGTTCAAAAACAAGCCCTTTTAAGCTAATTTTGATCCATAGTTTTCATTGCATGGTCTTCCTGATTTTATGATGGCAAAGGCTTGTATTAAGAGTTTATTTGCCACTGCGATGAGTAGTAGTTTGAAAGCTCTACGCGCGGCGACAGAACCACAAATAACTGTATATTTAGACAATCAATTAATAAACAAATAAATACAGGCTACCCAGCAAAATGCCGCACTCGCTTTATGCAGTGGCCTGTTAGCAAAAATGGCTTAAAAAAAATAATATGTTAGATAATATATATGAAAATTTCTCAGATAAGGGTTTAAAACAAGCTTTAGCAGTCTACGGCGGACTCCTTATTTCGGCTGTTACTATACCGATTGTAATTTTGGCAGTCGAATATTTTTTAAATGATAAAATTTCTTTCAATAAAATAATGATTATTTTCCTAGTCATTCTTTTCTGGAGCCTCTTTAATATTGACTATTTAAAGAAAAGATTGAAAACGAACGAAAAGTCTGAATAGATTAAAGGAACCAAAAATTAGATGGACTTTTAACGAGAACGGACTTTACTCAGACGCAACTGGTGCGCAGATGGACTTCACTCGGACGGAAAAAAATAAGAAAACGCAATCGTTCGTGCTTACTCATGCGTGTCGCCACATTTTGCTAACAATACCTAAACGTAATGCGGACTTTAGGGCAAAACCGCAAGGTCTGTGTATATTTATAATGTCGCTAAATCTTATGGATTTAGCTTTGGACAAAAAAAAAGAAAAAGCAAAACAATAAGCTTTAGCTTCGTGCGTAGACGGAAACTCAATGTTTCCTTACTACCGCACTACGCTTAGCCTTGACCGTGGACGGCTGATTGCCAAAGGACATGTTTTTCATCTCAAGATAAGCCACATCCAAGGCAGTAGCATACTTGTAAATTCCCGCCAGAGTATGGCTCCTCTTCAAAATCAGAACACCTCAAAAGTCGTTGAAATATCGAAGAGTTGGGTATAGATCGAGTAAGGAGTATATCCGCTAAGATTTTAAAGCTCCCACCCTACCAATCAGCCGTCCACAGGCCACTACTCAAAAATGCCTAGGGTATACATCTCAATTATAGAAAGCTCACACGTAGTTGCAACCAGCCACAACTATTACATAACGCGAATACGACATTTTTGAAAGCTCTACGCGCGGCGCACAACTCCAAAATTCATTGTATATTTAGACCAAACAAACAAGACCATAAACTAAAGCAAAATAGCAATCACGATAGCTATTGGGAGTTGTAATCGCTTTATGGAGTGGTCTGTTGGCAAACATTTCATGAAAAACTTACTACAAATTTCCCTAATTATATCAATGATAGGATGTTCTTCCTCTAAAAGTTTGATTGAGAAAGAACCATATTTATACACGATAGAAAATCTTGATGGCTCACAAATTAAAGTAAAAAGTCACTTGACTGACAGCCTTAACAATGAGGATTATGAAACCCTAAAAAATCACTTAAATGATATTTCTGACAAGGCTATAGATTTTGATAAAAAAATTATCATAAACTTCATTGACAATGACCCAAGTATACAGAAAAAAAACTTTCAAGTTCCTTGGGACATCTTTTACGGAAATATGGAAAATGATTTGACTAAGTCTGGTCAATCTAATCACTTTTGGGTTATAAATAAAAGAGTTAAAGACTTGCATTATTATCACGGAAATAAAATTAACTGGATTGTTGATAAAAATGACTTAATCAGAGAATTGTTTTTTAGATACGACGGACTGAACGGCGGTTTCGTGATAATTAAACCAAATGGCAGTTATTTCTTAAAAATTGGTGAATATCGAAAATCTGAAGTAATAACAACTCATAATGATTTTAAATAAAACGTTTACCAACAAAGAACTGAGTTAAAAACCAAGCCTACTTCGGCTACGCTCAGCACAAGCTTTTAAGCTAATTTTGATCTATAATTCTCATCGTAGGGTCTTCCTGATTTTATGATATCAAAGGCTTGTTACCAATACTTACTCTCTTATCTTACTTCCATTACGCTTTCAAGAAAGCCTATTTGTAAATAGGGACCTTGTAAATGCTAAATGCTCCCCACAGAACTCCAAAATTCATTGTATATTTAAACTATATAAACAAGATCATAATACTAAACAAATCAACAGTATTTAGAACTATTACAGTTTACACACTTTTCACCTAAAGGTATGCTTGATACTATTAAAATGAGAAAATTTTATACCACACTCCTTATTACTAGTTTGATAATAGGATGTTCCCAAGATGATATTAATAATGAAGCCTTAGAAGGTGAAGTTGAAGTTGAAGTTGAAGCACAAGAGGAGATAATAAATCAACCTCCGGATAACTTTGAAGTAGACATTCGTGATATTTTACATGATGGTGCAACCATTAATTGGAGCGAGGCTCTTGACCCAGAAAATGATTCTGTAACTTACAGTGTGTATCTTAATCAAATTTTAGTGGTAGAAAATATTACAGATCTTACTTATCACCTAAATCAACTTGAAGAACTATCTACATACTCTGGTAAAATCATTGCAAAAGACACCTATAATAATCTAACTGAAGTAAACTTTTCTTTCCAAACAGAAAAGTATTTCTTAAAATATCTAAAAAAGTATGATTATGGCGAATATAGTTATGGTCCAAATGGTTATGCATATGGAAGTAGTAACACCTTGATCAAATCAAATGACCAAAATTATTTAATTTCAGGAACATCTGTATTTCCAGATGGAAATGGACACCGCCTTTCAATTACAAAAACTGATTATGAAGGAAATATATTATGGAGAAAATATTATGATTATCGCTTAACAGATGGCTGGAGACCAACAATTATAAATTCACCGACTGGTATAATATTGGCCAGTCACCATCATGTTTTAAGTTTAGATAATGAGGGTAATACCATTTGGTATAAAAAAATTGACAGTTACGATATTAGTGATGGTAGCGCAGATATAAGATCAGTTGCTCAGGACTCTGAGGGTAATATTTATATTGTAGGCGGTAGAGGCTCTGAAAATCCTGATATAAAGCAACAAGCAGTATTAACAAAACTTAATTCTTCTGGAGAAATTCAATGGGAGAAGATTTTTGAATCTTCACGAAGGAATTTTTTTGATGATATTGTTATTTCAAATACAAATAACCTGATAATTCTAGGCTCTACTGAAACTAACGGTGCGTCTTCTACACATGAAGAACAAATTGATTTTTGGGTATTAAAATTAACCGGTGAAGGTGAAGTTATATGGGAAAATACTTTTGGAGATATTCGCTATGACTTCACTAGAAAAATAATAGTTAAGAGTAATGGAAATTATGTTTTTGCAGGGCATAGCTGGGGTGCTTATGATATAAGTGAAGGTAGAATATTCGAAATCAACTCAGAAGGAACAGAAATTTGGAATGTCTCTACAGAATTATCTTCAACTTTCTCTATCGCTGAAACTATAGATGGTGGATTCATTACAACAGGACATGTTGATTTCGGTGATTATGGTGCCTTAGGAATTTACAAATTTTCTAGTTCTGGTGCTGAGGAATGGAACAAGAAATATCAAGAAAGTTTTACCTACCTTTATGGTCGTTCTGTGTTGCCAGAAGAAGATGGTGGATATAGAATTATTGGAAGTTTAGGTAAAAATTATTACTATAATGATGATAAACCAGAACTATTAATTTACAAAACAGACCCAGAAGGTAAGTATGAATAGCAACTAACTATAGCCGAGAATGATTATCAATGGTTGCATTTATTAATTTACTTTTAAAAATTCTTTTAAATTTTTAAAAGAATTTGTGTTTGGTAATAGTAAATATATGACCACCGCATATGCTTAACTCAATCGTTTACGCATGGTTGTCATAGCCCCTATTCTTCATCTAAAGATAAGCCATATCCAAGGTAATAGCATAATTAGACTAAACAAGACCATAAACCACACTACACTAACCTATTTTAGGGCAATAGCAACATGTTTATAGATCAGGAGGAAAAATTTAAAGAGGTACTATCGCAGATAGAAGGGCGTGTAAATGAACAAAGTTTCTTTAATAAGTTCTTAGAGCTGTTTCCCGAAGTTTGGAAAAAACATAAGATTACTTTCTCAAAATTCAATAAAAGCAAACAGGCTAGACAATCAATTCCGTTGCCTAAACCTGAAGTTTCATTACGTAAGGAAATCAGGAAATGGTTGCAAAAACAATAATTTCCATTTCGCTATCTTGAAAAAAACAGAAATAGCATCACCCATTCATATTTTCGCGAAAGCGTTATTACCTCAACCCTAAACAAGGAGATAGGACGTTTAGCTTTACCTTATGATTAGAATACTAGTCGGCTTGAGACATTGAGGTCCTTTTTACAAGTTTCTCTACTGTAAGCCCTTGTACTAAGATGGAAAATACCACGACAATATAAGTCATCACGAGAAACATATCTCTGTACATATCTTCAGATAGACTGAGCGCTAGTGCTATAGAAATCCCGCCTCGCAGTCCGCCCCAGGTCATTATGAGGTTTGTTTTGGCACAAAATCGAGCTTGTCTTTAAAGACTCTTATAGGTAACCACAGTGATATATACCTGCTTATGAGTACGAGAGGTATGGCGATTACTCCGGCAAGTAAATAACTATTTTGATAGGTGAGAATGAGCATTTCCATCCCTATGAGTACAAATAAAATAGCGTTGAGCAAGATGTCTATGAGCTCCCAGAATTTATCTACATAATGCTCTGTCGTCTCAGACATTGCGGCTGTGCGCACTCTATCATTCCCTATTAATAATCCGGCAACTACCATCGCTAGTGGAGCAGAAAGGTGCAGCTGTGTTGCTAGCACTGTACCCACCATCACAGCCGCAAGTGTGATAATCACTTCTGTACTAAAATCATCTATAGATTTCATCATTTTATACGTGATCCACCCTATAATCATTCCTAGCAGTATTCCTCCTAGTACTTCTTGACCAAATAACGTCAAGATATCTAACGGTGTCACAGGGCTGTCTTTTGCACTTGCAATCCCAAAGATGGTCAAAAACACCACTACTCCTACCCCATCGTTAAAGAGAGATTCTCCCACGATTTTAGTTTCTAGTTTTTTAGGCACTTTGGCTTTTTTAAGAATGCCAAGTACGGCAATAGGATCTGTAGGCGAGATAAGAGACCCAAAAAGTAAACAGTAAATAAAGTCAACCTCCATACCTAGTAGCTGCAGCACGTAGAACACAAGTGTCCCTACTAGAAATGTAGATACAAGCACACCTAAGGTTGCAAAGGCTAGTATAGGCCAGCGCTGCACTTTGAGTTGTTCAAAATTAGTGTGTAGCGCTCCTGCAAATAGGAGGAAACTAAGCATATAATCCATAAGGACTTTCTCAAAGTCTATCTCTTTAATGAGTTGTATTTCGGCTTTGAGTAAGGTATCATCAAAATAGCTTAAAGCGAAAACAGCTAGGGTGTAAACAATGGTGATGAGCATAAGCCCTATGGTAGTAGGCAACTTAAGAAAACGCGCATTTATGAACCCAAATAAAGCTGCAAGAAATATCAAAGCTGCTATAATAATGTAATAATCCATAGTATCTATTCTTAAATCGCAAGTCTTCTATCACATGGATAGTAGCACTGCTATGTTGTATTTAATTTATAGGTGTAGAGCCAGCTGGCACGTTACAATGTTAAAAATAATAGCGCTACTAGTGCCATAAAAGCTTGTTAAGTTTTCTATACGTCTGTTTCATAACGGATGAGACAAGTATAGGACAGTGTCTAAAATCTGGATATCTTTAGAGTATCACAGTATGATTTTTAATAATAGACTTTTATTGTACCTCCATGCGGCACCTCATCTTCCTACTTTGTATTTGCTTCAGTGCAACTACAAGCGCAAATAATAAATTGCGTGAAATTAAAGACCCCACCGTACACATCTTATTTATAGGCAATAGCCTTACGTACACTAATGATTTGCCAAAGCTTGTAAAATCACATGCGAAAACCAAGGGTATAAAGATTAAGACACACATGGTTGCATTGCCTAATTATGCACTTGAAGATCACTGGAATGATGGCAACATACAGCAACTTATCGCCACTGGCAGGTATGACTATGTCATTATTCAGCAAGGGCCGTCATCACAGCAAGAAGGTCGCGACATGCTCATTGACTATGGTAAAAAGTATGCTGCCCTTTGTAATAAACACCATGCCAAACTTGCTTACTTTATGGTATGGCCCTCATTACAGTATCACCACACCCAAGACGCTGTCATACAGAATTATCATGATGCCGCAACTATCAACAACGCCATCATACTTCCCGTAGGTATGACTTGGAAAGAGTATCTCAACTCTAGCAAGAGCAATGATTACTATGGACCTGATGGTTTTCATCCCTCGCTTAAAGGGAGTAAAGCCGCTGCTGCTACTATTATCTCTCATTTATTTTAGTCTTAAAACACAACATTGCTGTTTTAAAATTTATGCCAACTCTTATTAGTTATGATTGATTTTAAGTACGCTTTCGCGAAAGCGTAACAACAACCCTAATAGTGCTTCTCTAATCACATACTATTCTTTTAAAAGCGCTACTTTCTCCTAAACGCCCATTTATGATGAATGGCAACTCTTAAAATCACTCACAAAGTTTTATTAATTAAACTTCAGTATTAAAAACTAAATTACATTTGCGGCGTGAAAACAACTCTGAGACATATAAGTGTATTTATTCTAGTCGCTCTTTGCAGTATTGCAATGAGTGCTATGGATACATCATTTGTTAATCTAAGTGATAATACTACTACTTCTTCGTCTACAGAAAAAGTAACTGCAGCAGTTTCGGCAATTATTGTTGGAGAGTTACCGCAGTCTGAAGTTGTAATCGAGGCGCCGGGTAGTATTAGTGTTCCCCATCTCAAGAACTTCGTTTCTAGCTGTGGAACTTTATCCCATACTACAAATGCACTCGCTAGCAGTACGTATGCTCAGTACATAAAGACCTCGATCAATGTTTTAATACATCATCGTAAGGCAGATCACATCTTTCCTTTTCATTATTTCTGGTGATTTTTTTTGTATTGCTTCCAGGCGCTAGTAATTGCTTCTGGAAAACAAATAAGGCATTGCAATAATTGCAATGCCCAGTATATCAATATCAAAAAAACAATATCATGGATTTAGGAAGTATTACCGTAGGAACAATCATTGTAGCAATTTGTATCGTGCCATTTGTTATCATGGCCATCAATAAAAAGAAGAAAGAAAATAAAATGCTACAAGCACTTAATCATATTGCAAATGCTCAAAATCACACTATAAGTGATTACGAGTTTTGTGGAGATTTTGTGATAGGAAGAGATAAAGAGTTGAATGCCATTTTCTTTTACAAGGAGAGTAATGGACAAGCACAATCATCCTCTGTAGATTTATCCACTATTAAGAACTGCCAGACAGTAAAAGCGCATAGAAATGTAAAAAGCGGTGGTGAGCAACTTACTATCACAGAACGCGTAGCACTAGCTTTTACACCATCTAATGCCACCGAACGAGAAGTAAGCTTCACATTATATGACGTAGATAATATGCAGCTTAACGGCGAACTACAACTTGCAGATAGTTGGAGTACAGTTATTAATAAAAGGCTACAGATAGCGGGTTAAAGAAAGAAGCCCTATAAAATCTATAGGGCTTTTTCATTTTTATTTAATTAGTAATAAGTGGTTGCTTCTCAGTGTAAATTAACTAAATAACGCTTATTTTACAATCGGCGTCTTTTCTTCTCTGCTTTGAGTAATTCGAGTTCGCGGTTAGTTTGTCCTGCTACAGAGGTATTCTCCTCTGCTCGTCTCATTAAGTAAGGCATCACATCTTTTACAGGACCAAATGGAAGGTACTTTGCTACATTATAGCCTTCCTTAGCTAGATTAAAACTTATGTGATCACTCATACCATAAAGCTGTCCAAACCATACTCTATTGTCTTCTTTGGCAATTCCCATTTCTCCCATGAGTTTCACAGCGAGTAGCGAACTGTCTTCGTTATGCGTTCCTAGAAAAAGTGATATGTCATCTAGGTTTTCAATTATATAGCGTGTAGTAGCATTAAAGTTTTCATCTGTTGCCTGTTTGCTATCGCATATAGGGGTTGGGTATCCTTTTTCTTTTGCTCGTTTGTTCTCCTTCTCCATATAAGCACCACGCACAACTTTTATACCTATCTTAAATCCGCGAGCTCGGGCTTCTAGGTGCAATTTCTTTAAGTAGTCTAAGCGATCATGACGGTAGCACTGTAGTGTGTTGTATACTATAGGCTTTTCCTTATTGTATAGTGCCATCATTTCTGCCACAAGATCATCTGCAGCGCTTTGCATCCATGACTCTTCTCCATCTATCAATACTTCTACATCACGCTCGTAAGCAATCTTGCATATTGCGTTTACACGTTCTTTGATGCGCTCCCACTCTACTTGCTCTTTGGCATCTAGTTCTTCTCCTTCTGTAAGCTTTTGCCAGATAGCAAAACGGCCAACGCCTGTAGGTTTAAAAACAACAATAGGCATCGCTTCTTTCTCATCTGCAAACTCCACCAGACCAATCACCTTATTCATGCACTCATCAAAAGATGCTGCTTCTTCTTTTCCTTCTACAGAGTAGTCTAGTACAGAGCATACATTTGCACTATAAAGCTTATCTACCGAGGTCATACAGTCCTGCTCATTTACACCACCACAAAAATGATCAAATACTGTAGAGCGTATAAGACCTTCTACAGGTAAGTTTGCACCAAGTGCAAAACGGGCAGCCGCTGTACCTATGCGCACAAGCGGTTCTTTAGAAATCATTTTAAATAAAAAGTAAGCGCGTTCTAGTTCGCTATCTGATTTAAGAGCAAATGCAGTTTCAGTATTTTCAAAAAGAGAGGTTTGCATATCAATATATTTGTTACACAAATATACACCCACTTTAAACTTTTTTTACTCAAAAGTGAGTAATTTGCAATCGTTAAAATTTCAAAAATAATGACTGCCATACAAGCCGCTTCTTACGACATCGTTTTTAATGAATCTGGATATGATGCCCTTAATGTATTACTACTACAGAGCAACTACAGCAAGATCTTCGTTATCGTAGATGAGCATACACACGAGCATTGTCTTGCACCGTTTTTAGGTAATCTCGCCACAGAGATTCCTATTGAGGTTATAGAGATTCCTCATGGCGAGATTAATAAGACTATAGAAACCTGTACTGGTGTATGGGATGCACTTGCAAATCTAGATGCAGACAGAAAAGGACTTATTATAAATGTAGGTGGTGGGGTTGTCACAGACCTTGGTGGTTTTGTAGCAAGCACTTTTAAACGTGGTATGGATTTTATAAACGTTCCTACCTCTTTACTCTCAATGGTAGATGCTAGTGTAGGTGGTAAGACTGGTGTGGATCTAGGTACATTGAAGAACTTAATCGGGGTAATTAACAATCCGCAGATGGTATTGATAGACGGTGGCTTTCTTGCAACCTTACCTCCAGAAGAATTACGTTCTGGACTTGCAGAAATGTACAAGCACGGTCTCGTGGCAGATAGAACGTATTGGGATAAGCTCAAAGACTTGAGCGCCATGACAACAGATGACTTGAGCCAACTCATCTACGAGAGTATTATCATCAAGAATAATATTGTTATAGAAGACCCACGGGAGCAAAACATTCGCAAAGCGCTTAACTATGGGCACACATTAGGTCACGCCATTGAGTCGTATTGTCTAGCATCTGAAGATAGAACCACCTTGTTACACGGGGAAGCCATTGCAATTGGGATGATTTTAGAAAGTTTCATTTCGGTGGCGCTTTCTGGTTTATCACAGGATGAACTAGAAGAAATTACCGCAACCTTTAATGATATGTATGATGCGGTAGCTTTCGCGAAAGCGGACATCACATCCATTATCGAGTATTTAAAATACGATAAGAAAAACAGCAATGGACAAATAAACTTCGTACTTCTAGAAAGCATAGGAAAACCTGTAATCGATAAACAAGTCTCAAATGACCTTATCCACGCAGCCTTTGATTATTACCAAGCTAGCACTACAAATTAAAGATATCGCTCTTTTATAATTCTAATGTGATGACGCTCATGCCCAGCTGTGATAAATGCCGCTGCGCGAGGACTCATAGGGCTTCCGCTAGCGGTACCTATGTTTGCAATAGTCTGCGCTGTCATAGAGGCATATAGTAATAAACTACACTGCCTTACAGCCACATACTCAGCAATTAGAGAGTCTATAGTGCGACTGTTTGCATCACTAGACAACACAAAATCATCTTGCTCAAAACCTTGTAAAGGCGTACTATCCATTCTAGAAAAACGTAATGCGCGATAGCTAAAAATGCGCTCTGTGTCTATAAGATGCAGCAACACTTCCTTAGGAGTCCACTTCCCTTCTTCATAACGTAATAACAGCTCATCCTCAGAAAGCGAGGTAAAGAAATCTCGAGTGTCTTCCATACCTGTTTCCAGCGCTTGAGCGATTCCTAGCGAGCCAGGTACTTGGTCTATGTACTGTTTATAATATTCATTATACTCTCCTGCTTTAAGCTCGCTAGTGTGTGTCATCTTGTTTGTTTTAAAATCTAAAAGTAACAAAAAACCCTTTCTCAACAGAGAAAGGGTTTTAGTAAATGAAGTCTTATTGTAATTACACTAGATCTTGAAAGATAGAGTGCATTAATCGTTTTTTATCATTGATGCTTTCCTCTAGAGATATCATCGTTTCTGTGCGGTACACACCATCAATATCATCAAGTAAGAATATTACATTCTTTGCATGATTCGTATCTCTTGCACGTATCTTACAGAAGATATTGAACTTCCCCGTAGTTACGTGAGCCACAGTTACAAAAGGAATCTGAGCGATGCGCTCAAGTACAAATGTAGTTTGTGATGTCTTATTAATGTATACTCCTACATAAGCAATAAAAGAGTATCCTAATTTTCCGTAATCAAGTGTTAATGAGGAACCTGTAATGATTCCAGCCTCTTCCATTTTCTTAACACGTACGTGAACAGTACCTGCAGAAATGAGAAGTTTTTTTGCTATATCTGTAAAAGGAGTTCTCGTATTTTCGATAAGCATATCGAGAATTTGGTGGTCTACCTCGTCTAATTTAAATTTTGCCATGCAACTGTATATTTTGAGTATAATGCAAAAATAATAGAATAATACTGATTATTCTGTAATATTTTAATCTAATTCACGATAACGTTATCGCAGCCATTTTACCCCTAAAAAAGGGCATTAAATCGATTTTTATTAGGGAAGTTTAAACGCAGATGCATTATCCAGTATAGCATGAGCAAACTTACCATTGCTCAGAGATGCCTCCAGCATTGTAGGTTCAAAAATTATCTCCCCATCCTCTACTCGTTCTACATAATAGACCCCACGCTTTTCTTCTCCATCTTTTACATGTGCATCAACATAACAAGCACTATGCTCAGGGATTTCTTTATAAGCACTTATATCATAAACCAGCTCCTTACTACAAGCTTCAATCGCATATAATAATGCTGCAAATACGTAGGCTCTAGTTTTCTCCCTAGCATAATCGTCTGGATAGTGACCAGCTTCAAATAATACAGTGGGCACTCCAGCTTCTTGAAAAGCATCACCCACACAATTATTATTAAACGCATCATTATACAACCCTATATTCCCATCAAGATCTTCTTTGAGATTTTTAAAGATATGAGCGATTACACTTGCAGACCGCTTTCGCGAAAATGTGAAACTCCTCTCCACATCTGCCGAGGGTGCGAGGAAAGAAAGTATAGATGGTTTACCTGTTTCTTCAAAACCGTAAATGGTTCTTTGCCCATGTAAATTGAAACAATAATCAGGTTTAAAAGTATCAAAAACATCACGCAAAATTTTTGATTCTGGCTGACTCAAATTTTGTGCATCTCGATTAAGATCTACATCATTTGCATTTACCCTTGTCCAGTTTTTTGAGCCATCTGGATTAAGCATAGGGATCATAAAAAAGGTGCAATTTTCAATCACTTTTTTATAAAAATCCGAGTCCTTTTTTTGCTCTAAAAAACGGCAAAAGTCAAGCATAGATTTTGTGGTTGTAGATTCATTTCCGTGCATCTGTGACCACATAAAAATCTTCACTTTCCCAGTGCCAAAAACCACCGAATGAATAGGTTTATTTTCTACCGAATAACCTAGTGTATCAATCGTAAAATCTGACGATAATTGAGAGACAAAATCGGTGATAAAATCTGGTGATATATATCTGCCAGAAATAGATTTTTCTCGGCTGTGTGAAAACAATTGTAATAACTCAAGTAACTCCATATGTATTCTTTGGAGCACAAAGATACTTTTTTTACAACTCTTCATTAAAACGCACTGTTTACAATTGTAAACAGTGCGTTTTATATACAGTAGTAACGTAGCAACGTACAATTTCACCAAACTTAACCAAATCTCACTATTTTACACTTTATATATTTAAATTCAGATATTTAAATACTCAAAACTAAAGTGTTGATTAAACACTCAAATACAACTAAAACGACTTTTATAGATAAGAATACTCATAGTTTACATTTGTAACGTATCTTTGCTGTATACAAATGGAAACACTTATAAATAACAAAAAATTTGCGCGACGCCTCCAAGAAATCATGGATGCAAACGAATTGAGCGCAACCGCATTTGCCGAAAAAATGCAAGTAGGAAGAGCTACCATATCTCATCTTATGGCTGGTAGAAATAAGCCAAGTTTAGACTTTGTGATGACCGTAGTTTCAACCTTCCCAGAAGTGGAATTACAATGGCTTCTTTACGGAACAAAAGCAAGTCCAAAAACCACCCCTCCTACCCCATCAACTGACACTAATTTCTCAACTGATGCACATTCAAAAAATGGTCAAGAATTCGCATCAAAAACAAGTGCTACTCTACCATCAAATACAGAAGAGAAACCAGTCAAAAACATCACTGCTTTTTCCTCCTCAAAATCACCTATTAAGAGAGTGATTATTTTTCTAGAAGATGGAACTTTTGAGAGCTATGAGATGTAAAAACCATCTCTTCAACATCTCAAAAAACCACCTTAAAGTGAGATGAATTTTGACTAAAAATATTCAGCTATTTATCCTCATAAAAATATCTTCAGACTTACTATTAATTACTCACGCCCCTGTGTTATTTTTGTAATCTATGAAGAATCAATGGAAAGCTTTTTTTGTAATATTTAGTGTTTTCGCTTTAAGCTGTGAGAGCCCAGAACGTAGCTGTAAAGATTTTAAAACAGGCACATTTACTTTTGAAACCCTACTAGATGGAGAGCTCGTAGCAACCACTTTTGAACGTAACGACACACTAGAGATTGATTACTATAAAGGTAAAGCAGACTCCTCTTCTGTGCGATGGATTAATGATTGTGAGTACATCGTTAAGAAGTTGAACCCAAAAAGTATGAGTGAGGAAAAAGCACTCCATATGAAAATCATAGCTACTGACGGAGATTTTTATACCTTTGAGTACTCCCTCGTAGGAGAAACCAACAAACAACGCGGAACCGCAAAAAAAACGACTAACTAATGTTTGACATTCTTACCACTGCAGATGCTTGGATTGCACTGCTTACGCTTACCTTTCTTGAAATCATATTAGGTATAGATAACATCATCTTTATATCTATCGCCGCAGAAAAGCTTCCGCAAAAGGATCGTAAAAAAGCGACTAATATTGGTCTTGCACTTGCAATGGGTATGCGTATCGCATTACTTTTTGGGATATCGTGGCTTGTGGCCTTAAGTGCTCCTTTCTGGCATATAAACGCAAGCTGGATAACAGGAGGGATAAGCTGGCAAGCGGTTATACTTCTTGCAGGAGGTATCTTCCTTATCTGGAAGTCTGTACACGAGATACACGAGAAGGTGGATGAAACAGGACTAGAAGAAGAAGAGATTTCAAAAAAGAGCTCTACTACGCTAGGTAATGCCATTGTACAAATTGCAGTTATCAACCTTGTATTCTCTTTTGACTCTATACTTACGGCTGTCGGGATGACTAATGGACTCTCTGACAATCCAACAGATGCATTAATCATTATGGTGATAGCAGTTGTTATCTCTGTGGGGATAATGATGCTCTTTGCAAACCCTGTAGGAAACTTTATTGCAAAGCACCCATCTTTACAGATTTTAGGGCTATCATTCTTAATTTTAATAGGTTTTATGCTTATTGCAGAAGGCGCGCACCTATCACACCTAGAAATCTTTGGATCAAGCGTAGGAGCCATCCCTAAGGGTTATTTATACTTTACGATTGCTTTCTCATTACTGGTAGAGTTTATAAACTTCAAATACAGAGCGATGAAAACAAAGGACTCTGGAGCACAAATACAAATGAAGAAAAATGTAGAGCACCTCAAAAAGGACTAACATCTTTCTTACAGAATGTAAAAAGTGTCTTTAGGCTACGGCTTAAAGACACTTTTTTTATGTGACAGATTACGGAACTTAGAAATCATCATCATCCATAAGTCTCTCTATCTTGCGCTTTTCCCAAGTTTTATTAAATATAGGGCTCCAGCCGTACACCTCAGAGGCGTGACCTACAACACCCCAGCCCCATCCTAGTATAGGAAAAAGTGCCCAAGGAAAACTGGTAGACATCACATTAAAATAAATAAAGACAGGCACCATAATCGCATATATAGTGAAGTGTATGTAAAATCCTTTGAGATCTTCTACTTTCTTTTTTGCACGTTGATAACGTTTATCCTCTAGATACTCTGTTTGTTTAGGTTCAAAACTAGCTTGTCCAGCTTGTGTAAGTAACGGCACACCCACTTGAAAGTTTGCTCCATCATCTTTTATAACAACATCACTACTCGTGAGCAGGCCGTAGCGCTGGCGTATGTTTTGTAAACCTACACCGCTACTCTTCTTTACTACTTGTTTTTTCTGGATGTTATTAGTCACATATAGCGTATTTCCCTCTTCATAGATTCTTATATGAAGCTTATTTGAAGGAGTTACTTGGTTATGCTTTACGGCATTTTCTAATAGTAATTGTAACGATAGCGGCACCACCTTGTACTCTGAGTGAGAAGATTGCTCAGGTATGTCTACCACAATACTGTCTTCAAAACGCATTTTGATAAGATTCATATACGTACGAGCAAAGGCAAGCTCCTCTTCTAGAGGCACTAGTTCTTTATTTTTTTGCTCTAGTACATATCTGTATACTTTTGAAAGCGAAGTGGTAAACTTGGTTGCCTGTCTTGGGTTTTCCTCAATAAGACTTGCCAGCACATTTAAACTGTTGAATAAAAAATGAGGATCCAGCTGATTTTTAAGTGCATCAAACTTTGCAGAAGCGGCTCCTGCAATAATTTTAGATTCCTTTACTTTACTCTCTTGCTTTCTCTTCCAGCGACTCACCGCATAAAACGAGGTTGTTGCGACAGCTGTTATTATAAAAGGAAATATATAATCCTCCAGACCTTCACTAGCCCAATATTGATCTAAAGGAATGTTGTAATACTTCGTGATAAGTAACAATCGCAGAACAAACACGGTAACTAAAGTCACAGCAATATGCGCAATAAGCGCATAAGTAAGCACCTTAAAATTCCACAGAGTAGCGGTAAAACGTTTTCTAAAGTTTACTATAACCATCGTATTTACTGCATACAGCGCTACAGAAAAGATTTGGTTTTGGATAAAAAAGGTTATTACTCCATCTCCATACCAAGGGTTACCCAGCACGTACAGTATAATACTATGAACGATAAATATGGTTAAGCCTACAATATTTGCCTTTGCAAACTCTGTTAGATAATACTTCATTTTTTCTTAATTACAAGCCTCTGCACTTTCTAAAGCTCTTTTTATATTGCCTTTGGGATGGAACTCCGTCTCAGGTTTAAAGGTAGCAAAAAGCTCAATGGCGCGTTTTAACTCTACGCAATACGGCTCAATTGAGCTGCCAAAGTACTTTGCACTCCCCATATCCCACTGTGCCTTATCTGCTATAAAAATGGGATTATCTGGATCTATCTTAACCATTTTCTGGTAAAGTTCGCCTATGGTACCGGCATATTTCATTCCGTACTTCATACCATCATAAGCTACCCACACGGTATATAGCTGCGCTTGTAGATAATCTGCATACGGGTTATCTTTTTCTATCGTACGCATTGCATTGATATACTCCTGCGCCTTATCTCCATTTACTTTAAGCGTTGTTTCATTTTCGTTTTCAAAATCTCGCCAGTTCTTCACAATGGCTATTTGCGCCACGTGGTACGAGGGCAACCAGTTTTCCTTTTCTACCGTTGCGATACGCTCAAAAAGATTTGAAGCCTCATCAAGTTTATCTTGATCCCAGAGTTCCATTGCTTTGCGCATACCCTGCTCATATTTAGTTTGAGCTACAAGGAAGGTACTGCTGCATAATGCGATAATAATAAGTAAGTGTTTCATAATAGTATTGTTTTTGTTTTGATTGATGATGTAAAGATGGTTTTAAGTGCGCTTTCGCGAAAGCGTAATCTACCCAATTGTCATTTATACAGTCTCAGCTGTAATTTTCTTGCCAAGTCTCGTCTTACGCATCCAGTAAGAGATGAAAATAATCCCAAAAACCGAAGGTAATAGCCAACTCAACAATGACGGTAACACGCTATTTGTGACAAAAAAGGCCGTAAAAGCAGCAATGTATGCTCCAGAAATTTTTGCTATATGTAGTCGTAAGTACTTCTTGCGCAATAGCTTTAAATCTCGCATTGCTCTTAAATCATTTATGGCGTTGAGTAAACCTATGGCGCCAAAAATCACAAGCACCCAGCCCATTGTAAAACTTTTAAAAACGAGATACAATCCATAACCTATCATACCTAAACCTATGATAGCCATAGACCAAGAGATAACTTTGTCCCAGCGTAGATCTGCCATTTTGCGTACGCTCTTAAACCTAAGCGCTCTGTACCCAGAAAGCACGAGATATACACTAAATAGTCCTACCACAAACAGAAACGGATTGTTGTGATCTGGCAGTAGCGAAGCCACAATACCCGAAATACCCGCTGTAAGCATCCCATAATAAAAAATCATCCCAGATTTTTTGTGCCACACATTACCCTTACGAGCTATGACAGAAATAGTACCAGAGATGAGAGAAATAAACCCACCTAATGCGTGTAGCGTGATAAATATCTTAAAGAAAGTAGCATAGTCCATAATTGATATATTTTGATGTTGAGGATATCGGCTATTGATTGACACTACAAATATGAACCGTATCTTAAGCATTTCAAAAACCATACGACCCAATTGAACAAATAAGCTACCGAGTTGTAGTTTTGTATCAACCAGTACATTTACTTATGATTGTAAAAGAGCTTTTCCCTAGATTTCATCCAGAACTTATAGAAGAGATCAACACGCACGGCATCATAAAAGAGCTCCCTGCTCAAACAGAGTTACTACGCGAGGGACAATATGCAAAGGTTATACCTATTGTGATAGAAGGCCTTGTAAAAGTGTACTCTCGTTATGGAGATAGAGAGCTCCTGCTCTACTACATTCATCCAGCAGAGAGTTGTATTATTTCTTTTTCTTCTGGTATCTCACAATTACCTAGCCGTGGCTATGCTATCACAGAGACAGCGGCTACATTGCTCCTTCTGCCTGTCAAAAATGTACAACAATGGCTTAAAACCTATCCAGCGCTCAACACCCTTTTCTTTAAAAATTATGATGCTCGCTATCTGGATATGATGAATGCCGTAAACCACCTCCTGTTTGATAAGATGGACACCCGCATACTAGATTACCTCAAAGAAAAAACACGTGTGACCTCCTCTCAAACATTACATATCACTCATAAAGAAATAGCAACAGACTTAGGTACTGCTCGAGAAGTAGTAAGCAGGATTTTAAAGAAACTAGAGGCCGAAAATCATATCACACAAGAGGGACGCACCATAAAAATCAAGTAAGTGTGACCATAGTCACTGTTTAATGGAAAAGCTCCCATTACATTTGTGCTGTATTATTATCTAAAACAACACATTATGAAAAAGAATATGGGAAATCTAGACCGCGGTTTACGTATTGCAGCAGCGGTAATAATAGGTATACTCTATGCAACCCACGTTATAAATGGCACACTTGCACTTATATTAGGCATTCTAGCATTAGTATTTATCGCGACAAGTTTTATCTCATTTTGCCCGCTTTATGCTCCATTTAAACTGAGCACCTACAGAGCCAAAAAATAACCCCCTTACATCGCAAGCCCTCACAAGTCATATGGTGAGGGTTTGTTTTTTATACGCTTTCGCGAAAATAGGTATCGTAATTATCCTAAAACGAGCACTGTCTATACTTTAAGAATACCCTATCTTTGCGGCTTCTTAAAAACGACCTATGAAACGTATTTTTAACAACTTTACTGCAAATCCTAAAAACGATATTCTATCTGGTATCACCGTTTCTCTAGCAATGATACCTGAGGTAGTTGCCTTTGCCTTTGTAGCACAAATAAGCCCTATTGTTGCTTTATTTGGGGCATTTGTTATTGGTATTATCTCTGCACTTTTTGGCGGTAGACCAGGGTTAATCTCTGGTGCTGCAGGAGCTGTTGCTGTGATTTTTGTACAGATGATACAAGAAGGCCACGCAAAGGGATTACTATTTGATCAGCCTGTTGAAAATATGGGGTACTTCTATTTACTCGCGGCTGTGGTATTAATGGGAGTTATTCAGGTTTTTGCTGGCTTATTCAAGCTAGGGAAGTTTGTGCGTTTGATACCACACCCAGTAATGATGGGGTTTGTAAACGGTCTAGCCATCGTTATATTTCTTGCACAACTAGGGATGTTTAAAGAAAATAAGAAAGATTATGCTGGCGACAATATGCGTAAAACAGCCTCAAAAGAGCTCGTTTATACCGTATCTGATAATGAGGTAAAAGACAAAGTTTCTAATACCGTACTATTTACAATAGAAGGAAACTCAGTCATAAACAAAGCAACAAACAAGGAAGTTTTTGTACTCTCAGACGGACAAGTTTATGATACAAATACACAAAAGGTAGTTTTTAATGCTTCACAAGATGGCTTTTACTCTGTAAAAGACAAAGGAGTTGTAAAAACCTGGATGAAAGGCAAATCCCTCTTTACAATGATAGGCCTTGTACTGCTTACAATGCTCATTGTATGGGGATTACCAAAATTAACTCCTAAAATCCCTGCTGCACTTACCGCTATTGTTATTGTATCCTTAATATCGATTTTTGGAGGCTTAGATGCTGTAAACGTAGGTGAGTTTATAAGAGATGGTGGTGGTGCCGGTTTAAATGGTATGGCAGAAATCTCAAGCAAGCTCAATGTATTTGACCTATGGAGCAACCTTCCATTTAACCTTGACACACTTAAATTTATCGCGCCTTATGCATTTCTTGCAGCTTCTGTAGGACTTATAGAAACCTTGATGACTATGAACCTGGTAGATGAGATGACAGACTCTAGAGGTAACGGAAACAGAGAGTGCGTCGCACAAGGAGCTGGTAACATCGTGAGTGGTGTTTTTGGAGGAACTGGTGGTTGTGGTATGATAGGGCAAACAGTAATAAACATTAACGCTGGAGGTCGTGGTAGACTCTCTGGTGTAATGATGGCAGTCACACTACTTACTTTTATCTTATTTGCAGACCGCTTTATAGAGCAAGTGCCTATTGCTGCACTCGTGGGTGTAATGTTTATGATGGTTATTGAGACATTTGCTTGGTCTAGTTTTAGAATTTTAAAGAAAATACCAGTATCAGATGCGTTTGTTCTTATTATAGTATCTGCAGTGACTGTATTTTTTGATCTTGCTATTGCTGTATTTGTAGGTGTAATTATAGCAGCCTTATCATTTGCTTGGAGTAGCGCTAAGAAAATTAGAGCTAGAAAGAAATTTAAAGCAGATGGCACAAAGGTATATGAGATCTGGGGCCCATTATTCTTTGGAAGTATTCAGAGTTTTAATTCTAAGTTTGACATCAACGGTGATCCAGACCATATAGAAATTGACTTCATAGAGGCAAAAGTCGCAGACCACTCTGCCCTAGAAGCTATTTTTGTACTCCTTGAGAAGTATGAAGCCGTAGGTAAAACAATAACTCTCAAGCACCTCAGTACAGAGTGTAAAGACTTAATGCGCAAAGCCTCTCCTAAATTTGACAAAGTAATTGAAGAAAGTGTAGATGACCCTCGTTATCACGTACTTTCAGGAGTGCTAGAGACAGAGGCTTAAAAGATGTGCTTGAGGAGAGCTTTTTCTTTGCGCTAAAGGGCGAGCTTAGTTTGAAAAGCTTTTTCCGGCCGTAATGGGTGAGCTTGTTTTTAAAAAGCTTTCCCCGACCCTAAAGGGTGAACTTGTTTTAAAAAGCTTTCCCCAGCCCTGAAGGGTGAGCTTTTTCTTATAGGTAAGAATTTTTAAGTGCGCAGAAAATTGAGCTTTTGCAGATTAACACTTGCATTAGCTGCTAGCCCCGATTGCAATGAAAATCCCGCAGTGTAGCTAGAAATTGTAATGAAGGAGCAGCTTTTGATTCCGAAAAGCTTTTCCCCGACCCTAAAGGGCGAGCTTTTTTCTTTTTAATGTTCCCCCAGCTCTGAAGGGTGAGCTTTTTTTATACGTAAGGATTTTAAGTGCGCATAAAATTGAGCTTTTGCAGATTAACACTTGCATTAGCTGCTAGCCCCGATTGCAATGAAAATCCCGCAGTGTAGCGATAGCGAAACGAGGAATTGTAATGCAAAGCGGGAAACTACTCTTGTAAGGAAGCAAAACGTGAGCGCTCCAACTACACATTAAAAACTTAAATGAAAATCCCGAAGTGTAGCGATAGCGTAACGAGGAATTGTAATGTAAAGCGGGAAACTACTTTTGTAAGGGTAAAACACGCGAGTGCTTCTACAAAAAAATATTAGACATAAAAAAGCCCTCTCAATCCTATTGAGAGGGTTTTTGATATACTAAAAAGAGGATGCTTATTGATTCATTGAGATCAAGAATTCCTCATTGTTTTTTGTGCTCTTGATACGGTCACTCATAAATTCCATTGCTTCTACAGGGTTCATATCTGCAAGGTATTTACGCAATACCCATAGACGTTGCGTAATATCTTTACTGTGTAGTAAGTCATCACGACGTGTAGATGAAGACGTAAGATCAATCGCTGGGAAAATACGGCGATTTGCAATATTGCGATCCAACTGTAGCTCCATGTTACCTGTACCCTTGAATTCCTCAAAGATTACTTCGTCCATTTTTGAACCTGTATCTGTAAGTGCTGTAGCAAGAATAGTAAGTGATCCACCTCCTTCAATATTACGAGCTGCTCCAAAGAAACGCTTAGGCTTGTGTAATGCATTTGCATCTACACCTCCAGAAAGAATCTTTCCAGATGCTGGTTGCACAGTGTTATACGCACGTGCAAGACGAGTGATAGAGTCTAGAAGTATCACTACATCGTGACCACACTCTACAAGACGCTTTGCTTTCTCAAGGACAATATTTGCCACTTTTACGTGTTCATGCGCTTCTTTATCAAATGTAGAGGCTACAACCTCTCCATTTACATTGCGCTGCATGTCTGTAACTTCTTCTGGACGTTCATCTATAAGAAGTACTATTTGATACACCTCTGGGTGGTTTGCTGCGATAGCATTTGCAACATCCTTAAGCAACATGGTTTTACCCGTCTTAGGTTGTGATACAATCATACCACGTTGACCTTTTCCTATAGGTGCAAACATGTCCATTACACGAGTTGATATACTTGCTTGACGATTTGCTAGGTTAAATTTTTCTGTAGGGAATAATGGCGTTAAGTGCTCAAAAGAAACGCGATCTCTAACGATGTTAGGGTTTAAGCCATTAATCTTACTTACTTTAATAAGTGGAAAATACTTCTCTCCTTCTTTAGGAGGGCGTATTACACCTAGGACAGTATCACCCGTTTTAAGACCAAAAAGTCTTATTTGTGATTGTGACACATAAATATCATCTGGAGAAGCTAGGTAGTTATAGTCAGAACTACGTAAGAAGCCGTAGCCGTCTTGCATAATGTCTAGAACTCCTTCACTTTCTATAATGCCTTCAAATTCATAATCTGGCTCGCGATAGCGGTTGCGATTATCTTTATTTCCGTGTGAATTGCCGTCTTTCTGGTTGCGATTATTACGCTGAGAGTTGTTACGAGAATTACGATTGTTATCACGAGAATTGCGCTTATCGTTGTTTTGACGATCGTTATTTGAGCGCTTGTCGTTATTACGAGTATCTTTCTGATTATCTCGTTTTTGTGGTGACTTTGTATCATCTCCACCTTTCCCTTTTGCAGGTTCGCGTTTTACAGCTTCCTTTTTTGCTTGAGGTTCTCTTTTTACAGGTGCTTCCTTTTTTGCAGGAGATTTTCCTTTTACGGGAGCATCTTTAACGTCTTTGGCGTCTTTAGTTGTTGATGATGGCGCATCCTTAGTGTCTTTTGCAGCTTTTGCTGGACGAGGAGTACGAGGTTTGCGCTCAGTTTTAGCAGCTGGAGTTTTAGCCACTGTTTCTTTTGCTTTAGGTACTACTGCTTCAATTTTTTTTGGGTCGGCCGCTTGTAAATCAAGTATTCTATAAACAAGGTCTAGCTTTTTTAATGATCTGTATTTAGGAACATTAATCCCTTTTGCAATCTCTTGAAGCTCGGGAAGCTTCTTTGCTTTTAATTCTGAAATATCAAACATCTAGTAATGTGGGTAAATTATTAATCGGGTGATTATTGCGTACCAAAAGAAGAATTTGATACTAAAAAAAATTAGATAATTAAGTAACAAGCGGAGAGCCTTTTACATAATTACAAGACAATGATACAATTTTATTTTTAAAGTTTTCTTAGCAATATCACAAAATGAGACTTATTTTTACCGTAGTTTAAAATGAGAAGCACGTGATACAACGTATACAAACTATTTATCTTTTACTAGCAGCCTTAGTTTCACTAGGATTGCCATATGCCTTTAGCCTTTATTCTGATGTGAATGGAGAAGCTGTATGGGCAACAGATGATATTTCTTACATAACACTTTTTAGTCTTAGTGCTGTATTCTCATTTATTTCCATATTTTTATGGAATAATAGAAAGAACCAATTCGTCTTAGGGCGTCTCAATATCTTATTAAACTTTGCATTATTAGGTATTTTGGTATATCGATCACAAATCTTATCTGGAGGAACGGCGGTTCTTGAGAAAGGTATTGGGATGATCATTCCGCTTGTTTCTATCGTTTTACTCGTCTTGGCAAACAAGGCAATCAAGCGCGATGAAGATCTCGTAAAATCTGTTGATAGATTACGATAAGCCTATAATCTTAAGTTTTATTAGTGCGTAAAGCCTCTCATTTATTTGAGAGGCTTTTTTTTTATGCTTGCGCGAAAATTTGAACCCGAGAACAATAATCTTTTAAATAGAAATAGGCTACACTTCTATATTTTTACTCAAAATGTATTAAATTTTGCAGCAGACGAGGGTATTGATTGAACTAGTTACAACCATCCGTTATCATGAAGTTTAGTAAATTATAGGACAAATAACCTTGCACACATCAAAACCTTATGAATCAAAAAGACTTAGCATACGATTATATCATAGTAGGTAGCGGTTTTGGTGGCTCTGTAAGTGCCCTTCGTCTTTCTCAAAAAGGATATAAAGTACTCGTGGTTGAAAAAGGAAAATGGTACAAAGCAACCGATTTTCCTAAAACCAACTGGAATCTAAGAAAATGGCTCTGGATGCCCTACCTGCGGTTTTTTGGGATTATGAAACTGTCCATATTCAAGCACATTGCCATTATCTCTGGAACAGGAGTGGGCGGCGGCTCACTAGTTTATGCTAATACGTTGCCCACTCCTAAAAGCACCTTCTTTAACTCTGGAAGCTGGAAGTCGCTTAATGACTGGGAAGACGACCTAAAACCATACTATAAGGAAGCGTTGAGAATGCTAGGCGCTGCTCAAAATCCGTCCTTATATGATGGAGATAAAGCGCTTAAAGCCGTAGCAAATGATTTAAATATCGCACAAAAGTTCAATCCTACGCGGGTGGCAGTCTTTTTTGGAGTGCCTAATAAAACCGTTAAAGACCCATATTTTAATGGAAAAGGTCCAGATCGTGCTGGGTGTAATTTTTGTGGTGCATGTATGACCGGTTGTCGCCATAATGCAAAAAACACACTAGACAAGAACTACCTATATCTTGCTCAAAAACAAGGAGCTACCATACTTGCCGAAAATGAAGTCTATGACGTACAACCATTAGATAAAAATAATAGTGCTCTAGGCTACGAGGTCTCTATAAAAAGAAGTACTCGCATTCTGGGCAAACGTCAAAAAATAACGACCAAAGGCGTTATCTTTTCTGGTGGTGTACTAGGGACGGTAAAGCTTTTATTACACTTAAAAACCAAATCCCTACCTCAGCTTTCAGATCATCTTGGAAAAGACATACGAAGTAATAATGAAACACTTATAAGTGTCTCTACACTTGAGAAAGACAAAAACCTCTCAAAAGGAGTTGCCATAGGAAGCATACTCGATACCGATGAAAATAGCCATCTAGAAATATGTAGATATGGAGAAGGCTCTAACGCTTGGAAGCTCGCTCACTTACCATATGTTACGGGCTCTAATATATTCTCACGCCTTTTTAAAACAGCTATCAAATTAATTAAAAGCCCTAAAGATTATTTTAAAATCTACATTACTAATGGCTGGGCAAAGAACACTGTTGTTTTATTATTCATGCAAACGCTAGACAGCACATTGCGCTTTAAAAGAAATATATTTGGTAAGATGACATCTACGGTAAGTTCTGGAAAGGCTCCTACTCCATTTATACCCGAATCTATAGCGCTTGTTAAATCATACAGTAAGGCTATAAAAGGTGTAAGTACCTCTTTTGCTTTAGAGACACTGGCTGGAATACCATCTACAGCCCACATACTAGGTGGTGCAGTTATGGGAGAAAACGCAGAGCATGGAGTAATCGATAAAGACAACAACGTTTTTGGCTATAAAAACATGCTTGTGGTTGATGGCTCTATGATTTCGGCAAATCCTGGTGTGAATCCTTCACTTACCATTACGGCTATTGCAGAAAGAGCGATGCATCGTATACCAAACAAGCAATAAAACAAAGTGTACTTTGAGGGCCTACCTTAAACATTTTTAAATGCCGTAAGCGTTAAAAATCATCTTCGTGCTAACAAAAAAGTGATACTTTTCCCTTTTAAACAGTACCTTCACCGCCACTATGGAAAAAACAGAATTTTTAGAACAGCACTTATTTAATGGTTTGACTAATCTCAACAAAGAATCTGAGGCAGATGACTCTTACCAGTTCTCTGAAGCAGATTTTGAGATTGTACTTCAACGTGCAGAGCACTTTGGTTTAGGTGTCTTTACCGTGGAATCATGGCACAATGGAAGTTCTTATAAAGTATTCAAGCACGAGGACTTCAGAAAGAAAGCTACAGATGCCAAGTGGTATAAAAAAGCATTTTTAACTTCTAGAAAGAGTCAGGCTGGTCTTACGTATGCTGGAACATATAAGGTTTCTAGCAAATTATTATCAAGAGAGACTTTTCAAGAAGAGGAAGAGTAAAATTTAGTTGTAAATATCTCAACATATAGAACTCCATCATTAGAGATGAATGCATAAATGATGACACATAAAGTTTTGCTTACTATTTAGTCAACTAGATTATTTTCGCGAAAGCGTTATTAACCCACTATACAATCTAATAATTGAGTAAACATAAAAAAACGCAACCATTACTGGTTGCGTTTTCCAATTGAGTGTTTTCACCTTTTACTAATCAAACTTAAACAACCTCAACTTCATTCTTCTTAACAGCTAGTGCATAAATCACTAGTCCAAATCCTATCTTATTGATAGCATCTGCAATATTATAAGCGATATCTACGCTTCCTTTTCCTAAGATGCTCGTATACCATCCGTCTGTACCTAACATATATCCTAGTGGATAAATCGCCCAACCTACAAGTACAAACCAGCATAATATTTTATGTGCTTTGAGAATATCTCCACCTGCGGCTACAGCTATTTTCTTTGCGCTTCCTAACCAGATTTCATACACGATATAGAAATATGCGGCTCCAGAGATAGCTCCCCATAATGCTGCTTGATCTTGAAATACAGCTTCTCCAAAGTACCCTGTTACGAGCATAATTACAGAAAACACAATTAGTTTCCACATAAGTGCAGGTTTTGCACCAGCTACTTTTAGTATTAAGTAGAATTCAACGCACATTAATGGAACGGTAAGTACCCAGTCTACGTATCTAAAAAAGGTAGGAGACTCTTGAATAGCAAACCAATAATCTCGCATGTACCAGTAGTGCACTGCAGCAATAAACGTAATTAATCCGGAAACCAGCACTGAGGTTCGCCACTTCTTGTTAAATTGGTTGAGGGATAGAAAAAAGAAAGCAGAAGCTGCCATCATAGCCATCGCACCCACAAAAAATGTAAATCCTACATAATCACTTGGATCTAGTTTTGTAGGGTCGGCAAGTAATAGTAATTGTAATAAAAATTTCATAGCATTGATATTTTTAATTAAACATTTGTTTAAGTAAATTTAAATAATGTTAAACAAATAAATAATTATTTTCTCATAATTTTTTACTTAAAATTATCAATACAAAAATCATTAATGACAAAAATTCATAATATCACAATTATAGGCAGTTTTGCAGGATTATGGGTTGCCACACTATTTTCTACTAAAGCTGAATTGGTTTTGGGTTTTTTACTCATTCTAACTTTTGGAATTATTCACGGCTCAAATGATTTATTATTAATAAAGAAGTTATTTACTAAAGAGAAAAAACGGAGCTTCATTAAATCGCTCTTCTTTTATGTACTTACAGTGCTACTTACATTTATTGCATTTTATACCATACCCTCTATTACTGTAATCTTATTTGTTCTTTTTAGTGCATATCATTTTGGCGAGCAACATTGGGAGTCTAAAGTTGATGCACAACACAAGTTATTATCTGCTATACTACAACTCAGTTATGGTGCGCTTATACTCATGATATTATTCTATTTTAATGAGCAGCAAGTGGAGGATATTGTCTTGGCAATTACTGGAGTAACTTTTCCTCATTTATTTCTCTTATACACCTTATACATTGTGCTCACAGTATTTATCATAACAGGAGCCATACTAACTTTTAAAAGTGATAGTTTTAAAAAACTAGTATTAAAAGAACTCTTCTTTTTAGGCTTGCTTATTGTAATCTTCAAAATGTCATCTCTCATCTGGGGTTTTACTATATACTTCGTATTGTGGCATAGTCTTCCATCTCTTTTTGAACAAATACACTTTATATACGGTAGATTTACAAATCAAACCATTTGGTTTTATATAAAAAATGCACTGCCTTATTGGATTATTTCAATTATAGGTATTGGTTTAAGCTACTTTTGGCTTCAGGAAAGTGTGCTTTTCTTTGCAATTTTCTTTTCCTTTATCGCCGCAGTTACATTTCCACATTCATTGATAATATCATTGATGTTCAAAAAGAAAAACAATAACACTAAAAATCATTAACATGAAATATACTTTCTTACTTGTTTTAAGTCTCGCTTTCGCGAAAGCGTATGCACAACAACCTGTATCAACTTCTGGAAATGTGATAAAGGATTTTGGTAAAACCTATGAGGTAGACACCCCTGATTTTAAAACAGATACTAGCGCTATTTTCAAAGTAGTGTTTGATGTAGCAAAGGCACCTGAAAATCCAAGCCAGCGTAATCCATATATTGAGACTATGGCGCGCTTTCTCAACATGCAAGAAAAAGCAGGTGTTCCTGTAGCAAATATGAATATACGTGCCGCTATTCATGGACAAGCAGCTTATGGTATGCTCACTAATGAATTATACAAAGAAAAATTTGGCGTAAATAATCCGAACATTGAGTTACTAAAAGCATTGAAAGAAGCAAACGTATCACTCATACTTTGTGGTCAAACTGCTGGAGCGCGCAATATCACTAAAGAACGAAGACTAGAAATGATAGACGTAGGACTTTCAGCAATGACGGTTTTAAGTCAATCGCAAATGGAAGGATACACGCTCATCGCCTTTTAAAGATATTTTGCTTTCATAAATCTAAACCATTAGATAATTACACCCACATGCGCTTACTCTTTACATTAGTATTTTCTTTTATCACATTATCTGTATTTTCTCAAGAAGTTACTCGTCAAGATAGCCTTCGAGGATCAATCACTCCACAACGAGCCTGGTGGGATCTTGTTCACTATGATCTTTCTGTCACGGTGATGCCAGAATCAAAATCTTTAATAGGCACTAATATAATGACCTATCGGGTGCTAGAAGAAGGCGTGACCGAGTTACAAATAGATCTTCAAGCCCCTATGGAACTCACTGCTGTAATGCAAGATGGACACTCTCTTGATGTACGCTCTGAAGGTGCTGCTCATTTTATACAACTAGAAGACCCTCAACCAGAAGGAACTATAAAAAGTATAAGTTTAAGTTTTGAAGGAAAGCCGCAAATAGCCGTAAACCCACCATGGGACGGCGGTATTACTTGGCAACAAGACACTAATGGAAAACATTTCATTGCCTCTTCTAATCAAGGAATAGGATCTAGTGTCTGGTGGCCTAATCGTGATCACCCAGCAGACGAGGTAGATAGTTTAGACATGCATGTTACCGTTCCTAAAGATCTAGTAGATGTATCTAATGGACGACTCGTGGGCATAGACAGCACAGCATCTTCAAAAACATATCACTGGGCAGTAAGAAATCCTATAAATAATTACGGAGTTAACCTTAATATAGGAGATTATGTAAACTTCTCAGAGGTATATAAAGGAGAGAAAGGACCACTGGATATGAGCTACTGGGTGCTTCGTGAAGATGAGGAAAAAGCGAGAGCTCAGTTTACACAAGCCCCTATGATGATGGAAGCTTTTGAACATTGGTTTGGTCCTTATCCATTTTATGAGGATAGTTTTAAACTCGTGCAAGCTCCATACTTAGGGATGGAACATCAAAGCTCTGTAACTTACGGAAACAAGTTTGCAAATGGCTATTTAGGAAGAGATTTATCTGGCACAGGACAAGGACTTAAATTTGACTTTATAATCATACATGAATCTGGTCACGAATGGTTTGCAAACAACATTACAAATAAAGATGTTGCAGATATGTGGATTCACGAGAGCTTTACTAATTACTCAGAAAATCTTTATCTAGATTATCATTTTGGAAAAGATGCTGCTAGTGAGTACGTAATTGGACTGCGTAAAAACATTAGAAATGATAGACCTATCATAGGTACTTACGATGTAAATCGTTCTGGAAGTGGCGATATGTACTATAAAGGTGCAAATATGCTACACACCATACGCACCATTGTAGATAACGATGAGCTGTGGCGAGAGACTTTACGTGGACTTAATAAAGAGTTTTACCATAAAACCACTACAAGCGCAATGGTAGAAGATTTTATGTCTAGAAAACTGAATAAAAATCTTGCTCCTATATTTGACCAATACCTAAGAACGGTAAATATCCCAACCTTTGAATATAAAGTGAATAAAAAGAAACTGAGTTATCGCTACACAAATGTGATAAGCGATTTCTCTATGCCACTTTCTATAACGATAAATGGTAAAACAAAGTCAATAAAGCCTACAGATCAGTGGCAAGAGCTTAAAATGCCTAAGAAAATAAATGATTTAAGTATTCCAGCGGATTTCTACATACATACAAGAAAACGATAATTAGTCACAACAACACAATGTTGCTTTATAATGAGCAACCACCTATCACATGCTATTAAAATGGAGTTTACTCTTCTTATGCTTATTCATTACTGCGCCTTCAGTGAGCTTAGATGAATTTTCAAAAGGAAAACAGCAACAACACTTCCCAAAAGAACTTAAAAAGAAGCAGCTATATCTAGGCATGACTCTAAAAAAGTTTAAAAAAAAGGCTCCCAAAGCGACACGCTTAGATAAAGAGTCGGAGTTTAAAATAGAATATATGGAAGCTGTAAGTGATAGCTCTATTACATCGTATAGCTATTTATTTACAAAAGATAAAGAGCCGTTATTATATGCTATCTCCATTGCATATAAAGACATGAGCACCGTACGATCCCTTGCCGAATCGCTAATGGGTAAACCTAATAACAACGAGGAATGGCGTATGGAACCTTCCATCATTAAAGAAGACTTTACAATGGCTGCCTGGACCTTTGGCCACAAGCTCGTCTACGGAGCAACTATAATTAATAGCGAATGGGAACAAGGGTTTCAATCTAACTAAACGCTATTACTACTTACTCAAAACGTATTGCCTTTACCGGGCTTATTTTTGTTATGATGTAAGATGGTATAAGGAGTATAAGTACACACACCACAAACACGCCTACATTAAGAGAGAGAATATGCCAGAAGTCTATGAGCACTGGCGCCTCACTCACATAATAAGTAGATGGGTCTAACTTCACAAATCCAAATATTTTCTGAGCATACAGAATTCCTAGACCTATTAGATTACCCCAGAAGAGTCCAAGGCCTATAAGATACATGGCATTATAGATAAAAATCTTACGTACACTCCAGTCTGACGCTCCGAGCGCCTTAAGCACGCCTATCATTTTTGTACGCTCCAGTACTAGTACAAGCAACGCCACAATCATATTAATACCTGCAATCAATATCATGATAACAATAATCAAAATGATATTGAAGTCGAATAATTTAATCCATTCAAAAATATTGTAATTACTCTGTATCACAGAGATAGACCTCAACGTAGAACCAGAATTTTCATACACTTTATTATTAAGTGCCTCTAGGTTATCAAAATCATCTACAAAAACCTCAAAAGCCCCTACCTCGTCTTTCTCCCAGTTATTTATGCGAGCGAGGTGACGACGATCACCCATGATGTACACTTTATCAAATTCTTGATATGCACTTTCATAAAGCCCTACAATCTCTAAAGCCCTTGGTCTAAAACGCGTGTTATCTTTATTTACAAATTGTATGATTGCTTTATCGCCTACTTTAAAGCCTAAGCGATTTGCAAGATAAGTACTAAAGATAGTCTCATTATTAAGCGCTCCCGTAAGTGCTGGTTTTCTCCCCTCAACTATGTATTCCTCTATACGATTCCAGTCATAATCGTCACCTAGACCTTTGTAAATTACTCCTTCAAAGGTCTCGGCAGTCCTTATTACACCCGCTTTTACAGTAATTGCCTGCACATGTGTTACCTCTGGTACTGCATTAAAATCTGGGTAAAAATCTTGATTTATAGAAATTGGATTTGGAGTTTCTTCACTGTTATTTCCGTCAAAATTTGACACCACAATATCTCCAGAAAAAGCAGATACTTTTTGTCTAATTTCTCGCTGGAGTCCTAATCCTGTAGCAATAGATATAAGCATCATCACCATACCAATCGCAATTGCTACGATAGCAATTTTAATTATCGTACTGGAAGCACTACTTTTATACGATGTCGCGCTACTTAGGCGTTTGGCTATAAAATACTCTAAATTCAAATGCGTCTCATTTTCTTCAAAAATACCCTTTTTTTAACGCTCACACTCTTAATTTCTTGTGCAAATAGTGGTGGAGATAGTAACGCTTTCGCGAAAGCGGAATCTAATACTCAACCACTCATAAAGGAAACTTTACCTCAGAAAAACATTATTACAGGCGCAAACAGAACATCCTTATACTTACCATTATTAAAAGGTAAAAAGATAGGTGTAGTCACAAACAAAAGCGGACTCATATTTAAAAGTACTCCGCACACCGAAAAGGAAAGTACACATCTCGTAGATTCTCTTGTCTCAAGCGGAATTGATATAGCACGTGTTTTCTCACCAGAACATGGGTTTCGCGGTGATGTAGATGCTGGGGAGCAAGTAAAAGATGGAAAAGATCCAAAAACTGGACTCGATATTATTTCCCTTTATGGTAAAAATAAAAAGCCTAGCCAGGAGCAATTAGAAGGTCTCGATATAATCCTCTTTGACATACAAGATGTGGGTGTTCGATTTTACACCTATATTTCTACACTCACCTACGTGATGGAAGCCGCTGCCGAAAAAGAAATTCCCGTGATTGTGCTAGATAGACCAAATCCTAATGCTCATTATATAGACGGTCCTACGCTGGAAAAGGAGCACTCAAGTTTTTTAGGGATGCATGAAGTACCCTTAGTATACGGTATGACTATAGGAGAATATGCTATGATGGTGAATGGTGAGGGCTGGCTTAAAGGCAGCATGCAGTGTGACCTTACAGTAATACCGTTAAAAAACTGGACATACTCTACGCCGTACTCACTACCTACCCGCCCATCTCCTAACCTTCCTAACGATAAAAGTATTAACCTCTACCCTAGCCTAGGCTTCTTTGAAGGAACTACCATTAATGCGGGAAGAGGAACAGAAATGCAGTTTCAAATCTTTGGCGCTCCAGATTTTTCACCTAGCAACTTTGCATACTCTTACACTCCAGAGCCTAATTTTGGGTCAAAAAACCCTAAACATAATGGGCAGCTGTGCTATGGTGTAGACTTGCGCACACAAGAGTACATGAATCACGTTAATCTAGAGTGGCTCATAGAGGCTTACACTGCAAGCGCTGATAAGAAGAACTTCTTTAAAACTGCTAGTTTTACACTTCATGCTGGAAATAAAAAACTACAGCAGCAAATCCAAGATGGATATAACTTCAAAGAGATTAAACGTGACTGGATAAAGGATATAGAAAACTTTAAAAACATACGTAAGCAGTACCTTATGTATGAATAACGATTCTTTTAATAGTGCGCTTAAAGCGAAAATTGAACAGGTTTTCACTCAATTTAAAAGTCAGTCTATAACGGCAGAGCAACTAGCTATAGCTGAAGAAGGATTTGTATTCTCCGAAGTAAACCCTACAGCCAAAATACTAGTAATGGGTATTAATCCCTCTCTAAGAAATGATTTTGTAGGGAGTAATGGATATAGCTACAACTATGACCACTTAAGTTCTGATCGTTATTTTAAAAAATTCTCCACATTACTTAAAGGCCTTGAGGGATTGGGAATTACCTACTGTGATTTATTTTATCAGCGTCATACAGAGCAAAAACAAATAGAATATTTCCTTAAAGATGAGAAAGGCCGCAACTTCTTAAAAAGCCAATTAAAAATCACCAGAGAGGTTATTGAGCATGTTTCACCCGAACTAATCTTACTTTTTAATAGAAAAGGAGCGACATTCTTTTCTCAAGAGTGGATTGGTTACACATTAGAACAACGAGTGCCAGACGCATCTCATTTTGAGAAGATTGATGACTTATATAATATAACTGAACTAGAAACCTTAATATATTGTTCCTCTTTTCTAGGTTATAGAACCCGCAAAGAGACATACACTCGCATCTACAACGATATCGCATTGTTAATCAACATGATAGGTTAAAAATTACAGATTTCCCTCTAAGGCCAGTGATAATGGCTACTCACAAACTTTCAGTTAATAATAAATATCTTAAAAATTGTATTTATCTGAAATTTAAGCGCTAAACAGTTATTTACATTGCGATTTTGTATTAGTTTTAACATTAATTAACAGATATTCAATATCTATTAAAATTTATTAACTAACAAATCAAATATGTTTAAACTCACGTTAACTATTTTAGGTCTATTAATTGGTGTGACCTCATTTTCTCAAGTTACTGTTACAGGTACTGTGACAGATAAAAACAACGTTCCCATCTCTGGTGCAAACGTCATTGAAAAAGGAACTTCAAATGGTGCTATCACAGATTTTGATGGTAATTACAATATTACAGTTCAAAGTAACGGTACTTTAGAAATAAGCTACTTAGGCTTTGATACCAAGCGCGTAGCTGTAAATGGCCAATCATCTATTAATGTTACACTTGAAGAAGGCGTAGGCCTTGGTGAGGTGGTACTTGTAGGATCAAGAACTGCCCCTAGAAGTCAGGTAGACACGGCTGTACCTGTAGATGTAGTATCTGCCAAAGAGCTACAAACTACTGGTCAAGTAACCTTTGACAAAGCGTTACAGTATAAGATACCATCATTTAATACCGTACAAACTCCTGTAAATGATGCAACTTCTCTTCTAGATCCATATGAAATCAGAAATATGGGTCCTTCTAGAACATTAATATTAGTTAATGGTAAAAGAAAAAACCTAAGTGCACTTCTTTATACTCAAACTTCTCCAGGACGTGGAGAGACGGGTGCAGATATCTCTGCAATCCCTACAGATGCAATCAAGCGCGTTGAAATATTACGTGATGGTGCATCTGCACAATATGGTTCTGATGCAATAGCTGGTGTAATGAACGTTATTTTAAAAGATAATGATAATCAAGGATCGGCAACGCTAAGAACTGGGATTACTTCTGAGGGTGATGGTGAGATGGTAGGAATCAGTGTGAACAATGGAAACACAATTGGCGATGATAAAGGGTTTATCAATTATACTGTAGACTTCTCTAAAGTAAATCTTGCAAATAGACCAGGTAAAGTGGATGCTGCTGGCGAATTTGGAGACTTTTTTGATGATGAAGCCGCTGTTCCAATCACTTTAGGTGAGGTAGAGGAGTTTTTATCTCGTAATCCAGATGCAAATAACATTAACGGATCACCAGAGACGGCATCTTCTAAATTTCTAGTAAATGGAGGTTTTGACCTAAGTGATAATACTGAGTTGTATTTCAATACCGCTTATGTCTATAAAAAGGTTAACAGTTTTGCAAATTATAGAACTCCATATTGGAGAACTATTACAGACTTCCCTTATTTAGCCGATTTCTTTCCAGGTGATAACCCTAATAATCCAGGTGGTTATGATGGTTATGTACCTACGTTTGAAGGTCTTCTTAACGATTATAATGGTACGATTGGAATTAGAACTAGCATCAATGAATGGAATGTGGACGCTAGTTACACTACCGGAGGAAACACACAAACATACCGCGTAAGTGACTCTCACAATAGAAACGTTGTATTCTCCCCATCTGTTTTTGTTGATGCAAACGGGAATGGAACTGTAGATGATGGTGAAATTACTGAAGGATCTCAATTATACAGAGAAAATAGCGCACGCCAATTTGATCCAGGTGGAACAAAATTTACTCATAATGTAGGTAACATTGATATCTCTAGAGTACTTTCAGACAAAGTAAGTATTGGATTTGGTGCTGAGTTTAGAAATGAGGTATTTGAGGTAATTGAAGGAAAGCTTGATTCTTATGATGGTGGTGGAGCAGATTCTTTTGCAGGTAACAGCCCTGAAAACTCTGGAAAGTTTAACCGTTACAACTTTGGAGGGTATTTCTCTTTAGATTATGACGTTACTGATGCTTTCTTATTAAGCGGAACAGTTAGAACAGAAAATTACTCTGATTTTGGTAATACATTTGTTTATAAATTTAGCTCACGCTATAAGCTTACAGACAATCTCACAGTAAGAGGTTCATTATCTACTGGATTTAGAGCTCCTACATTACACCAGATTTATACACAAAAAGCACAATATAGCTTTATCCCAGGTCAAGGTATTCAAGTGGGAGGTTTAGTAAATAACGTGTCTACACAAGCCCAATTATTAGGAATTGATGAACTAGATGCAGAGACATCAAATAACTTCACCATAGGTTTTGGTGGTAAACTAGCAAACAATCTTACGTTTACAGTAGATTATTACAACATTGCTGTAAAAGATCGTATCGTTTTAGGATCTGAAATTACAGGAACTGAATTTGATGATGATGGTAATAATATAGGTACTACTCCACTAGATGATATTCTAAGAGACAATAACTTGAGTGATGTAAGTTTCTTCTCTAATGCTATTGATACAAGAACTTCTGGACTTGACGTAGTTATTAGTAAAAGAAATATCGAGTTAGGTAACGGTAAGCTTGGACTTAATCTATCTGGTAATTATACAATTACAAATGAACGTGATGGTGCTGTAAAAAATCCACAACTTGTGGAGGATTCTGGACAATCTGTAGTAAATGCTACCCAAGAAGCGCTATTCTTTACTTCTAGACCTAGAACTAAATGGATTTTGGGTGGTAACTATGATATTGGAAAGTTTGCTTTCTCATTAAACAACACCTATTTCGGGAAGACTACATTTAAGCAGCAAGGACTTGATGATAACCTACGCACAGAGTTTATCCCTAAGATTGTTACAGATCTTGGTATCAACTATAACGTAACAGAAAAGATCACGCTTGCCCTTAACGTAAACAATTTATTGAATGTATTACCAGAGTGGGAATTTAAAGCAGAAAATGCTGCAGGATCAGCTATTTTAGCAGATGCAGCAGCAACGCAAAACCAATCTAATTTAATAACTTTCAATCAGCGCTATTCTCAAATGACGTATGACGGTTATCACTTTAGCCAGTTAGGTACGATGTTTAACTTATCTCTTAACTACCAGTTCTAAGGATCTGATTACTTCATAAAAGCCTCTCTATATTTATGTATAGAGAGGCTTTTTTTATGAAATTATACAATCCTTTGTAATCTTTGCCGTACAATTACGTTTAACTATATTTACAGTAAGTCACATTAAACCCTCATAATTAATGAAAAACGTAGCACTCCTATCACTTTTACTTCTTGCCTTTTTAAGTTCTTGTGATGATGACCTTGATGATAATTTAATACCAGCAGAAAATATTGAAATCTCAGACTTTGTATATCGAGGTTTAAATTATTGGTCACTGTACAAAGAAGACGTTCCAGAACTAGCAAATGACTTTTTTGAGAACGACGCCGCTAGATTTGACTACTTAAGTCAGTTCTCATCGCCAGAAGCAGCTTTTGATGCGCTCACATCTACAAGAGATCGTTTTAGTATATTAAGAGATGACTATGTTGCTCTTGAAAACTCTCTCGCAGGTATACGTACTTCTTCTGGATTAAATATTTCTTTACTTATTATGCCTAATGATCCTACTACCGCTTTTGGTATTGTGCGCTATGTAGTAAATGACAGCCCGGCAGATCTTGCAGGAGCAGAACGAGGAATGATATTTACACTAGTAGATGGACAACCTCTCGCAAGTGCTGATGGACAAGCAATAGATGGAAGTACAAACTTTAATAGCTTTTTTGCTCCAGAAAGTTACACTATAGGTCTCGCGACCTATGATGGAACAGACTTTACTGTAACAGGAGAAGAGATTGTAATTAATAAAACAGAACTCACTATAAACCCTGTTCATACGGTAAACGTACTGAGCGTGGGAGGTAACGAAATAGGATATCTACACTACACAGGTTTTACAAATGAATTTGATAGCGAACTAAACGCTGCCTTTGCGCAATTTCAAAGTGCGGGTGTTACAGATCTTGTTCTTGACTTAAGATATAATGGAGGCGGATCTATAGAAAGTGCAAACGATCTTTCTACTATGATAACTGGACAGTTTAATGGTGAAGAATTCATAACCCAAGAGTATAATGCAGATAGAAATCAAGCAAATGAATTCGTAAGAAGATTTAATAACAATCTTGGCTCTGGAGATGATGGACCAGCCATAAATAGCTTAGGCTTAACCAGAGTTTTTGTTCTTACAACAGGTAGAAGTGCAAGTGCGAGTGAACTGATACTAAGCGGTCTTGATCCTTACATTGAGGTAATTCAAATAGGAACTAATACCGTAGGTAAATTTGAAGGTTCATTTTTATTATATGATGCCCCTGCACCTAATTTCCGTCGTTCAGAAGCAAACCCTAATCATCGTTATGTAATGTTGCCATTAGTATTAAAATCTGTAAATGCAGATGGATTAACAGACTACTTTGATGGTTTTACACCAGATGTACTAATTGCCGAAGATTTTGAAAACTTTGGACAACTAGGAGAACAAGGAGAGCCATTACTAGATGCGGCTATAGACGTTATTCTTAATGGTAGAAGTAGTACGAACTACAATACTAATATTCAGCGCTCTATTTACGATTCAGAACAAGAAGATCCATTATATCAACGTATGATGGTAGATCGTATCGATTTATAAATAGTAATTTAAGAGTAACAAAAAAGGGGTAACATATAGTTACCCCTTTTTTAATATAATTCATTAGAGCAATGAATACTATTCATTAAAATATATCTGATCTGTTCCTAAGCTGGCACTAAGTGAAGTGATAATAGACCCAGATGTAAGATCATAAACCTCTATAGTTCCATTGCTAGAGAAATCCCCTGGATTTGCGCCTATTAATACATCCCCTCTTACAATCATATTAAATAGTGATAATCCAGTTAATTCTGGAGTCGTAGGTATTTCAAAGTCTGTGGTAGAAGACACAAAAACCTCTCCATTTAAATAGTAATAAAGATTTTGGCCTTCTATATTAATAGAGTTAGGGTGATCTGTCGCTCCAAAATCAAATGAAGCAGATACTGTATTTGTAGTTGTATTGATTACAGATAGACTTCCTGCAGTCTCTGTGCCTGTAAATGCAGGAGAACCTCCAGCAAGCACCCATAAATTACCTGCGCTATCTAACTCTAATCCATTAGGTGCATCACCTACTGGTATTGTTGTAACCACAGTATCTGTAGCAGGATCAATTACAGTAACAATGTCATTTACACCAAAACCACCTTGATTTGTAACATAAAGATAAGTCCCGTTGTAAAGTATTTCTTCAGGTCCTTCTTCTACTGCGATAGTATTTGTGATTGTATTAGTGGCTAGATCTATAACAGCAATATAATCATCTGTTGCATCTGCTCCATCTCCCCAGTTAGTCAAATATCCCTTACCGTCAACACTTGCAAAAAATCTTGGATTAGATAAACCAGTCTCTATACGAGCTATTTCTTCAAAGGTAAATCTGTCTACTATCGTAAGTCTATTCCCAATATTTGCAACCACATAGGCATTATCCTCTGTAAACCCTATAGATTGCACAATGTTACCTAGATTGTCATTGTTTACCGTCTGATAAATATCATTTTCGATAGCACTAAATCCTTCATCGATAAACGACACCGTACCAAAACCATTATTAAAAGGTCCCTGATTAGTCACTAAAAATCCATTCTCATAAGCCTCATCTTCTACTTCTACTTCTATAATTGGCTCTGTAAAGTCATCATCACTTTCACAAGAAAAGGCAAATAGCGATACTACGGATAATAAATAAATTGTTTTTTTCATAATTGTGTTTAAAAGGTATACGTTGTTTGTATTAAAAAGTTGCGCCCAGGATTAGGCCTAAAAGCGACCGTTTGGTAATTTGTATTTAAGACATTATTTATTTGTGCGGATAATATCATTCTATGATTTCCACTCTTAAAAAGTTCCGCAGTTAAGCCTGCATTTGCAACAAAAGAACTTTCTACTGTTGATGTATTATCTGTTGTAGTAAAAACACTTCCATTATAAATACCCTGCACATATGAACTAAGCCAACTATAATTGTGACTCACACCAACAGTACCCTTATTTTTAGGCACATAAATAAGTTGTTTATTAGTTTCTGTGTTCTCTGCAATGGTATAAGCGTATGCTGCAGTAGCTGTAAATTGATGTTGTCCCAATTTCTTATCAAGTTTAAAAGACAATTCGGCTCCATAGTGTTGTGTGTCTGCAATGTTTACGGCACTCCATATTCCTGCACTGTTAGGTTGCCATTTAATAAGATCGTCTGTATCTATATAAAAACCTCTTAAACCTAAAGAGACGTTGTTCTTACTTCTAGCAATCCCTAGCTCGGCTTGTTTACTAGTTTCTGGTTGAATATCTGGATTCCCCATAGCTCCAGGTCCCGCCCAGTAGGTATCATTAAATGTAGGTACACGGTAATTGCGGGAAGCGTTGAATGAAACTTTATACGCTTTCGCGAAAGCGTAATCCAAACCAACCCCTAGTAAGAATGGACTACGATAATCTTCAACAACTTCCTGCCTTACCTGTATTTCATAACTTAATGCCGATAGCACTTGATGTTTCCATAATCCCACAGCAGCCGCGCTTGTTCTAGATGCCTTCTCAATAGAAGCTCCCGCTGCCGATATGGTGTTTATTTCTCCCAAAAACGTAAGTCTCTTGGACGAATCTATTTTTAAAGTTCCCTCATAGTTTGCTAGGTAACGAGCGGCTTTGCCTAAATCATTAAGGTCTGACTCATTGTTTGCAAAATATCTGAATTGCTCATAAATATGAGCTAGTCTTAAAGTTCCATCATAGCGCTTGCTTAGATTTTCCCAAGCTACTAAGGTTCTCGTGTTGCGATCCTCATAAGCATCATTAGAGGGTGCGGTAAGGGTACCAGAAAAATTACGATTGCCTACGTATGTGTTATGGTGTAATTTTAAAATATGAGTCTTATCACCATTACTGGATAATAGGTATCCCGCATTGAGATTGAGATCTAGATTTTCGTATTGACCGTTAGCATTGAACAAATTATCTGTATCCAGATAGTCAAAATCATTTTCAGACTGCTGGAAATCGGCTCCTACGTCCACATAAAATTTGTCTGTAGAAAATCTTGTTTTTGCATGTGCTACCTGCGTATCAAAACTTCCATAACCCGCAGAAATATTAGTCTCAGCACGTTTGTAGAACTGGATTTCATTATTAAGGTGGACGCTCCCTCCTATTGCTCCTGAACCATAAATGATGCTACCACCGCCTGCACGATCATCAAGATTATCGTAATTATTAGTGGAAATGGTATTAAAATCGGTTTGACCTGTGAGCTGACTATTTATGTTGATACCATTCCACACCACAGCTGTTTGAGAAGCATTTGTCCCTCTAAAAGACGCCGAAGAAACACCTCCAGGACCATTTTCTCTAAAATATATACTTGTGTTATTCTTCAAAACATCAGTAAGTGATGTTCTAGATTGCTGTAATATACTATCAGATACTTTTTGAATTGCAATCCCCACGCTATGCTCTCGTAACTTTACGTCACTCAAAATCACCTCAGGTAAAACTTGAAGTGTATCTATCTGTCCAACAGACGCGTGTGCATACAGCATCACTGCAATAAAAAGGAAAATATGTCTCATTATCTACCGCCTCTTTACCCGAGAGTCGCTTGATTTTAATTAAGAATTGTGGCAGGTCTCCTGGCTTGCTTTTGTTACACCTTCCCATCACAACACCTTGTGACAGTGGCTTTGTAGTAGTAACAAACCCATAAAGGGCTTAGCTTACAGTTGCGGGAACAGCTTCCGTTTTTAACGGAATTCCCTATTAATCCTCCGTGCTCGTGTAGCACATTAGAACCAAAATTCGGCACAAATATACACAACTAAGTTTCAGTCTATCTATAAATATTTAAAAACTAATCACAAGCTCAAGTCGGTCATTTGTAATCTTAAATGAGCGCTTGTCGCATTGATTATTTTAATGCTACTTTTGACAGATGAAGAATACTACCCTATTTCTAGTTACTTTATTATCACTTTTCATTTCATGTAAGGAGAAATCAAAAGATGTTAAAAACAGCGATGGCCAAGGCACTTCATTGTCTATAGATTATGCAAATGGATTCTCTATAAAACTATACTCAAATCATACAATTATAACAGTTACAGAAGCATTTCCTGGAGCGCAAAAGGAGTTTAAATATGCACTAATACCGAGAGATTCTTCTGGAAATAACACAGATGAGGAGCAATTAAACGTATTAGAGCAAACTCTTAAATCACAGGGTGTAGATGCCATTCTAAAAACACCGTTAAACACTGTTGTCGTTACTTCCACCACACATATCCCTTCGTTAGAAATGCTGGGTGTAGCAGAGACGCTAAAAGGTTTTCCTAACCTTGATTATATCTCTAGTCCGCTTTCGCGAAAGCGTATTGCAAACAAAGAAATTATTGACCTTGGTCAAAATGAATCACTCAATACAGAACTCACTATCGAGCTGCGTCCAGAAGCAATTATAAGCTTTGGTGTAGAGGGAGAAAACAAGTCGCTTAACAGTGTAGAACGAGCTGGAATTCCTGTACTATATAATGGAGATTGGGTAGAGAAAGACCCACTAGGAAAAGCAGAATGGATTAAGTTTTTTGGCGCACTTTATGGCAAAGAGCGCGAGGCAGATAGCATTTTTAATCACATAGAAACCGACTACAACCTATTAAAAGAGCAAATAGCGGCTATAGAAAATAAGCCAACAGTTTTAAGTGGAGGTATGTTTAAAGATATCTGGTATCTACCTAAGGGTGACAGCTGGCAGGCAAAAGTACTTGAAGATGCTGGCGGTAATTACTTGTGGTCTGAGACTGAGGGAGCTGGAAGTATCGCACTAAGTATAGAATCTGTGCTAGAAAAAGGACAGCAAGCCGACTTCTGGATAGCACCAGGACAGTACACGAGTTATAATAAGCTTGCGAGTGATAACCCTGCTTATGCTCAGTTTGACGCATTTAAAAACAAGAAAGTTTACACATTTGCAAAATATAAAGGAGAAACTGGCGGATTGTTATATTATGAACTAGCACCTAACAGACCTGATTTAGTATTGCGAGATCTTGCCAAAATCTTACATCCAGAAATAATCACAGAAGCCTTTACTTTTTTTGACACACTAGATGAATAACACGAGCTACATCCCTACATTTCTCATTCTTACGCTAGTGTTGCTGGTATGTGTACTAGCAAATCTCAGTCTAGGATCTGTTGCTATCCCTATAAAGGATGTTATTGCGAGTCTTACAGGTTCTGAGGTTTCAAAATCTTCTTGGGAATATATTATTGTAGATTATAGGTTACCCAAAGCAATCACAGCGATTATTGCCGGATCTGGACTTGCGGTATCTGGATTGCTCATGCAAACACTCTTTCGTAATCCGCTGGCTGGTCCTTTTGTATTAGGTATTAGTAGTGGAGCAAGTTTAGGGGTTGCTTTGTACATTCTGGGAGGTACTGCTCTCGGACTTTCTACAGCACTTCTTTCTGGTAAATGGGGTCTTATAATCGCCGCAAGCGCAGGTAGTTTTTTGGTATTACTCATGGTTATAGGAGTCGCTACACGTGTAAAAGACACCATGGCACTGCTCATTATAGGTCTTATGGTAGGCAGCCTTACTAGCGCCGTAGTGAGTGTTCTAGCATACTTTAGTAAAGCAGAGGAATTACAGCGCTTTGTCTTTTGGTCTTTCGGGAGTCTTGGTGATTTATCATGGAATGGCGTTGGGATTTTGGCACTTTGCTTTAGTGCAGGATTAGTTTTATCCATCACAAGTATAAAATCACTCGATAGCTTTTTACTTGGCGATGCTTACGCAAGAACATTAGGTACTAGATTCTCACGTTCAAGATTACTTATTATCATCGCAACTAGCCTACTAGCAGGTAGTATCACTGCCTTTGCAGGTCCTATTGCTTTTATTGGGCTTGCAGTTCCGCATCTTATTCGTCAGGTGATAAAAACCACAAAACACATTATATTATTACCAGCGGTAATCATGGGAGGCGCCATTTTAATGCTTATTTGTGACACGATTGCGCAAGTACCTTTTAGCGAATTCACACTTCCCATCAACGCAATTTCTGCGATGGTAGGAGCTCCTGTTGTAATTTGGTTATTAGTGCGTAAAAAGAAATTACTTTTCTAGATGAATAATTCAAGTTCACATAGCATTTTACAAACTAGAGATCTTTCTATAGGCTATCTGGCATCGTCAGCAAACACTGTCATTGCTAACGACATAAACCTAGATATTAATCAAGGTGAACTCGTAGGTATTGTGGGAATTAATGGCGCAGGAAAGTCCACATTACTTCGCACATTATCAGGATTACAACCTACTGTGAGTGGTGAGGTTACGCTTTCGCGAAAGCAAATAAAAAACATTACTCCTTCCCTACTCGCACAACAATTGAGTGTTGTACTAACGAACCAACCTATCTCAAAAAATCTATCTGTTGCCGAACTTGTAACATTAGGAAGACAACCCTACACGAACTGGCTAGGAACCATCGCTGATAGTGATAAAGAAGTAATTATCGAGGCACTTAAAAACACGGAGACCTTCGCCCTAAAGGATAAAAAATGTTACCAGCTTAGTGATGGTCAACTACAGCGTGTTTTAATTGCACGAGCACTAGCACAAGATACAGATGTGATTTTGCTTGATGAACCCATGACTCATCTCGACTTACATCACAAAGCTTCGTTATTAAAACTGCTTACTTCTATTGCTCATGAACATGGTAAAACAATATTATTTTCCACACATGACATCCCATATGCGCTAAATGCTTGTGACAAAATGATAGTAATGAAAAGCGGTACAACGCACTTTAACACGCCTTCTAGATTGGTAAGTGATGGAGTTTTTGACACATTGTTTCCTTCTGAGCATGTGGGATTTGATAAAGAAAAGGGTATCTTTTTTTTTAAACCGTAATTAGATAAATCACAATCTTTCTGTGGAGATAATATCACAAGCTTTTGTTGAAAAAGCAAAGTAGTAAACCGAGTGTATGTTTGCTACTTCTCCTATCTTTATAGCATATTTCCAAATATTAGGAATTACTATCAAAAATAAAATCGATGACTGATAAAATACAGTGCCCTAATTGTGCTCACAACTTTGACGTAGAAGAGGCGTTATCAGGAAAATTACAGGCGCAATTTAAAGCGCAATATGAGCGCAAAGTAGCCGAACAAGCTGAAAAATTCAATGCAGAACGTGCAAAGCTTGAAAAGGAAGTAGCACTCTTTGAAGAAAAGAAGGAGCGTGAAAATGAGCTTTTTAAGGCAAAACTAGAGCAGCGCCTAGTCAAAGAGCAGGAAAAAATTGAAAAGTCAACTCAAGAAGCTTTTGAGCAGCAATTAAAATCACTACAGTCTGAAAATGAAAAGCGTAAGGAAGAAAACCGCGCATTAAAATCGGCTGAGATAGATTTACTAAAACGTGAAAACCAGCTAAAAGAGCAAGCAGAAGAGTTACAACTCACTATGCAAAAGCAGCTTCTAGAAAGTCAAAAAGCCATAGAAGACAAAGCTCGCGCCAAAGAACGTGAAGCTATGTTCCTTAAAGAAAAGGAATTTGAAAAAAAGCTTAACGATCAAAAAAAGCTTATTGATGAGATGAAGCGCAAGGCAGAGCAAGGAAGCATGCAAATGCAAGGAGAAGTGCAAGAACTTGCACTCGAAGAGCTACTCGCACACTCCTACCCTTTTGATAATATTACGGAAGTAGGTAAAGGAATACGAGGTGCAGACTGTATTCAAAATGTAATGAATAGACTCCAGCAATCATGCGGCTCTATCGTTTATGAAAGTAAACGTACCAAGAATTTCTCAAACGACTGGATAGAAAAACTTAAGCAAGACCAAGTACAATGTAAGGCAGATATTGCTGTTATTGTTACAGAAACATTTCCTAGCGATATGGACCGTTTTGGGGAGAAAGATGGTGTATGGATTTGTGGATTTCATGAGGTAAAAAGCGTCTCATTTGTTCTTAGGGAAATGCTCATTAAAACGCAATCTGTAAAATCATCTGATGAGAATAAAGGAGATAAAATGGAACTTCTTTATGGCTACCTCACCAGTAATGAGTTTGTGCAAAATATAAAGCGTATTGTTGAGAATTACGATGGTATGATCAATCAGCTCAACTCTGAGAAAAAGGCAATGCACAGGATTTGGGCTTCCCGAGAGAAGCAAATCTGGGTGGTTCAAGAAAATATTTCGGCGTTATTTGGATCTATCAAGGGAATTGCTGGTAATGCACTTGAGACATCTGCCGTGCTCGATTTACCAGACACACAAATTGATTAAATAGTATAAAGTTATCCTTTAAAAAACGTTTTACCTTTTAGTAATATGGACAATACACTTCTTCTTATTATCATTGGTTGCCTGGGCATTCTCGTGGGTGGATTTTTGGGTTTTTACATTGCAAATCTTAAGAAGAAAGGACAGTTCATTAGTTTACAGGAACGACTGCATAACGAACAAGAAAAGGTAGTTGAGGGTAAGACCGCTTTCGCGAAAGCGCAACAAGAAAACACCCAGCTTAGACAAGAAAACAGCAATCAACTTCAAAAGTTGCGACTTGAAAGTGACAAGCAAATAGCTTACATAAGAGAAGAAAAGGATCAATTTCAAAATGAGCTCACAGCACGCAACGTTGCCTATGAGAATCTCAAACTCCGTATGGACGAGAAAACGAAAGAGCTTGAGCAACTCCAAGAAAAATTTACCAAGGATTTTGAAATTATAGCTAATAAAATACTTGACGAAAAGTCAAATAAATTCACCTTACAGAATCAAAAAAATATTGATAGTATATTAAAACCTCTACAAGAAAAGATAGAAAAATTTGAACTCAAAGTAGAGTCTACTAACAAGGAAGCAATACACAGGAGCTCTGCTTTACACGAGCAAATAAAAGGTCTTACCGCTCTAAATGAGCAAATGACAAAGGAGGCAAATAATCTAACCAAGGCACTCAAAGGAGACAGTAAAATGCAAGGTAACTGGGGAGAACTTGTGCTAGAAAGAGTCCTTGAAAAATCTGGTCTAGAAAAAGATAGAGAGTACTTTATACAGCAGAGCTTTACAACAGAAGAAGGTAACCGAGTATTACCAGATGTGGTAATAAACCTTCCCGATAATAAAAAAATGATTGTAGATAGTAAAGTCTCGCTGCGCGCTTATGAGCGATTTGTAAATGAGGAAGAATTACATCTACGTGACACGCATTTAAAAGATCATGTTGCTGCTCTAAAACGTCACATACAACAGCTCAGTGATAAAAATTACCACGATCTTTACCAGATTGAAAGTCCAGATTTTGTATTACTTTTCATCCCGATTGAGCCAGCATTTGCAGTTGCAATTAATTATGATAATCAATTATACAATCAGGCATTTGAAAAGAATATTGTGATAGTCACTCCATCTACGCTCTTAGCCACATTACGCACTATAGACTCTATGTGGAATAATGAGAAACAACAACAAAATGCGCTAGAGATTGCGAGGCAAGCAGGAGGATTATATGATAAATTTCATGGCTTAGTGACCGATCTAACTGCTGTAGGCAAAAAAATGGACGATGCTAAGACAGGATATTCGGCAGCAATGAATAAACTTGTAGAAGGAAACGGAAACCTAATTACACGCGTTGAAAAACTAAAAAAAATGGGAGCAAAAGCAAAGAAGCAACTTCCAGAAAACATCGTTAACCGCGCTATTACGAGTGACGACGATATAACTTTAATCGAATAAATCAATTATGAAAAAAATATTATTTGTAGTGTTAACCACCATATTTCTTATGGCTGCCGGATGGTTTGCATTTATATACTACGTGCCTTATAGTAAAGGAACTCGCGCTGGCGAACTCATAAAGTTTTCAAATAAAGGAGTAGTGTTTAAAACTTGGGAAGGAGAAATAAGCCAAGGTATAAGTGGTGCACAAATATTTAGTTTCTCGGTATTAGACCAAGAAAAAGAAGCTATTGAAGCACTTCAAGAATATCAAGGTCAATATGTAAAGCTTGAATATATAGAGCGGTTTGGAACGTTTTCCTTTTGGGGAGATTCAAAATACTTTGTCACAAAAGTAGTACCGGAACAATCGCCACATTTCAATAGACAATAAAAAAAGCCGCAATTTGCGGCTTTTTTTATGAGTATGATTTAGTGCTAATTTTTAACTAGTCTCTTAGTAGTAGTTCGTTTACCATCTGTAAAAGAAACAATATAGATACCCGCCTGTAGTCTCGTAATATCCAAATAATCATCATTTCCAGTGATGTTTTTGTCCAACATCGGATCTCCCAAAATATTATAGACAACAACCTTTAGTTTATTTTTCCCATCATTAGAGATTTGAACTTTATCTATCGCGGGATTAGGGTAAATAGAAACCTCTTCTGCTAGTGAAGTCTGATCTTTACTATCACCTTTATAGTCATTATTTTGAGCCATAATCGATCCTACAGAAAGGAAAAAGAAGCTCAATAAGAGTAATTTTTTAATCATCAATGGGGGAAATTAATTGAATGTGTTTACAATATAAGATTGATTTTTTAAAAAATTCATGTTTGAAAGAATAAACCTACAATTATATTACAATAGCACGTTAAAGCGCATATTTTTTAACAAATTTACAGGAATTAGATAAACATTAAACGCTAATCTACAGATTGTTAGTTTTAAATTGAGCAGGGTTTTAGTATTAAAAAAAGCCTACTTTAGTAGTAGGCTTTTAAGAATTATTACTGAGATTGTACTTAATTACTCAAATACATTTTTCTACGAGCATATAGATCGTAAAATGCATCATCTCTTAAGTTATCAATAAACAGTATACTTTCTCCTGTACTCTTCATTTCTGGTCCTAAATTCTTATTTACATTAGGAAATTTATTGAAAGAGAACACTGGTTGCTTAATTGCATACCCTTCAAGCTGCGGATTAAAATTAAAATCTTTTACCTTCTTAGCACCTAGCATCACTTTTGTAGCATAATTCACATAAGGCTCTTTATAGGCCTTTGCAATAAATGGAACCGTACGAGATGCACGAGGGTTTGCCTCAATGATATATACCTTGTCATCCTTTACTGCAAACTGGATATTAATGAGACCTACAGTATCAAGAGCTAATGCTATCTTTCTAGTATGGTCTTTTATTTGCTCCATGACAAGGTCTCCTAGATTAAAAGGAGGTAAGGTTGCATTAGAGTCTCCAGAGTGAATTCCGCAAGGTTCTATATGCTCCATAATACCTATTATATAAACGTCTTCTCCGTCACAAATAGCATCTGCCTCTGCCTCTATTGCTCCATCTAAGTAGTGATCTAGTAACAGTTTATTATTAGGAATTTTACGCAGTAAGTCTACTACGTGCTCTTCAAGTTCATTATCATTGATTACAATCTTCATTCCTTGACCTCCTAATACATATGATGGTCTTACAAGAATAGGGTAATCAAGTTTTGCTGCTACTGCTAGTGCTTCATCTGCTGTTTCGGCAACATCAAATTCTGGATAAGGGATATTAAGATCTTTTAATAGCGAAGAAAAACTTCCTCTATCTTCTGCAAGATCCAGTGCTTGATAGCTAGTTCCTAAAATTTTGATACCATAACGATCTAGCTTTTCAGCCAACTTAAGTGCAGTTTGACCTCCTAGTTGAACAATGACTCCTTCTGGTTTTTCATGACGGATAATGTCGTAAATGTGTTCCCAGAATACAGGCTCAAAGTAAAGCTTATCTGCCGTGTCAAAATCTGTAGATACCGTTTCTGGATTACAGTTAATCATGATTGTTTCATAACCACACTCTGCAGCTGCCATTACCCCATGCACACAGCAGTAATCAAATTCTATTCCTTGACCTATACGGTTGGGACCTGAACCTAATACTATAATCTTTTTCTTATCTGAAACAACGCTCTCATTATGAGTAGTTAATGTTCCATCTGCAAGCTGCATATCATTCTCAAAAGTAGAGTAGAAATAAGGAGTTTTTGCAACAAATTCTGCTGCACAAGTATCTACTAACTTATAAACTCGATTTATTCTAAGCTCGTCACGTCTGTGCGTAACTTCACTCTCTAAACATCCTAACATGTGGGCAATCTGACGATCTGCAAAACCACGTTGCTTTGCTTCCATCAATAAATTTCGCGGAAGCGTATCTAATTTATACGTAGATATTTCTTTGTCCATTGCATATAGCTCCTCATATTGTTTAAGGAACCACATATCAATTTTTGTAATCTCATGGATACGAGCTAATGGAATACCCATCTGGATGGCATCATAGATCACAAATACACGATCCCAACTCGCGTTTGTAAGCTTCTCTATAATCTGATCATAGCTTTTATAGCCTTTACCATCTGCTCCTAATCCGTTACGCTTAATCTCAAGAGATTGCGTCGCTTTATGTAATGCCTCTTGAAAAGAACGACCTATTCCCATTACTTCTCCTACAGATTTCATCTGTAAGCCAAGGGTACGATCACTTCCTTCAAACTTATCAAAGTTCCAACGTGGGATTTTTACAATCACATAATCTAGTGTAGGCTCAAAAAGTGCCGATGTTGACTTAGTGATTTGATTATCAAGTTCATCAAGGTGGTAACCTATTGCTAGCTTAGTTGCAATCTTTGCAATAGGATATCCAGTCGCTTTAGATGCAAGTGCAGATGATCTTGACACACGTGGGTTAATTTCAATTGCAATAATCTCCTCTTCATTATCTGGGTTTACTGCAAACTGTACGTTACATCCTCCTGCAAAATCACCTATACTACGCATCATATGGATAGCCATATCACGCATTTTTTGATAAGTAACATCAGAAAGTGTCATTGCTGGAGCTACTGTTATTGAATCTCCAGTGTGGATTCCCATAGGATCCATATTCTCTATCGCACAGATTATTACTACGTTATCATTTGCATCACGTAATAATTCTAGCTCATATTCTTTCCAGCCTAAAAGAGCCTTATCAATCATCACCTCATGTACAGGCGATACTTCAAGACCATGAGAAAGTAATTTATCAAAATCTTTTTCTTCAAATACAAATGAAGCTCCTGCCCCACCTAGTGTAAATGAAGATCGTATTACTAACGGAAAACCAAACTCTTGAGCAATCTCTTTTCCTTTTAAGAAAGAGTTTGCACTTGCTTGTGGTGCCATTGGTACACCTATGTTGCGCATTAGGTTCTTAAACTGATCTCGATCTTCTGTTATGTTAATCGCATCAATATCAACCCCTATGAGTTCTACACCAAAATCTTTCCAAATTCCTTTTTCATCTGCCTCAATACAAAGGTTAAGCGCAGTCTGTCCACCCATTGTAGGGAGTACTGCGTCAATCTGAGGATGTTCTTTTAGTATTTGAACAATTGATTTTGTATTTAATGGTAATAAATACACATGATCCGCCATTGTCGGATCAGTCATAATGGTTGCAGGGTTAGAATTAATAAGAATAGTCTCAATTCCATCCTCTCTTAAAGAACGTAAAGATTGAGATCCAGCATAATCAAATTCACACGCTTGACCAATGACTATAGGCCCTGAGCCTATAAGCAGAATCGATTTTAAGTTTTGATTTTTAGGCATTTACTTAATATTTTTCTAATGTTTTCTAAAATTAGGAACTTACAGGGTATAAAAAAAGGTGTTACTTAAAAAAAGCAACACCTTATATATACATCTTAAAGATGCATTATTTTTTGTGACGAGTTTCAGAAGATACACTGATTTTCTTTCTTCCTTTAGCACGACGACGTGCTAAAACTTTACGACCGTTTACAGAAGCCATACGCTCTCTAAAACCGTGTTTGTTTCTTCTTTTTCTTTTTGATGGCTGAAACGTTCTCTTGCTCATTTTGTATCTTCTTTAAGGTCTTTCTAAGACCGCCTTTAATTTCTTTTTATTACAGCTCTCTAAGCTGGGCGCAAATATACGAGAAGTTTTTACTTCTGCAAATGGAAAAATGAAAATATTTTATCTCCTTTTGTATACCTTTGCAATCGCCTTGCAGAGTGAGGCAAAAATAACAAATCATTCGACCTAAATACAATATATGTTCAATAAAAACATCAAACTTGTTCTTGCCCTAGCTACACTAGCCGCTGCTGTATGGCAGTTTATAGAGAATGAAATAGGTAACGGCATCATGCTCTTACTTTTAATGGGAATATTTATATTCTTATACTTTAAGAACGAAATTATACTCCTAGCCTTCTTACGTTTACGTAAACAAGACTTCCCTGGAGCACAAAAATGGCTCAAAAAGATTAAAAACCCGAGCACAGCACTCGTCCAAAAACAAGAAGGCTACTATAATTACTTACAAGGCCTGATGGTATCACAAACCAATATGAGTCTTTCTGAAAAGTATTTTAAAAAGGCTATTGAATTAGGTTTATCTATGGATGCAGATCTTGCTATGGCAAAACTGAGCCTTGCAGGTATAGCTATGAGTAAAAACCGCAAGCGAGAAGCACAAGTTCTCATGAAAGAAGCAGAGTCTCACGACAAGCACAATATGCTAGGTGAACAACTCAAAATGATGAAGGAAAACATGAAGCGTGCTGGAAACCAGCCTAAGCACCAGTACGGACAGCGCACATCTGCACGCGCTGGAAGAAGACAAGGGAGATAACATCATCCTTATTATTCTTTAGAAAAAAGTGTATTTGATTTCGCTTTCGCGAAAATTTGAGATTTTCCAGTGTCATCAACTATTATATGAAATCAGATTTCCTCACCTACCAAGCGCAAACCACTCCGCATCCACTAGCGATGGAAGTAGCTCGTGCAAAAGGAAGTTATATATATGACACTGCAGATAAAAAGTATTTAGATTTTGTTGCTGGAGTTTCTGCCTGCAGCTTAGGACATCAACATCCTAGAGTAAAAAAAGCAATTACAGACCAGCTTGATAAATACCTACATGTTATGGTTTATGGAGAATATGCACAATCTCCTGCCGTACAACTCACAAAACTTCTTGCACAACACCTCCCTGAAAAACTAGAAAGCACATATCTTGTAAACAGTGGCACAGAAGCCATAGACGGTGCGATAAAACTAGCAAGACGAGCAACAGGCAGAACCCAAATTATTGCTGCGGTAGATGCTTATCACGGCAATAGTTATGGAGCGTTAAGCTTGATGAGTAATGAAGAGCGTACAGCACCCTTCCGCCCTATGATAGGTGATGTCGCATTTATTAAGTTTAATTGCGAGCGCTATCTTGAGCGTATTACAGAAAAAACAGCAGGAGTTGTCCTTGAGACAATTCAAGGCGGAGCTGGCTTTATAGAACCTACACATAATTTTTTAACAAAAGTAAAAGCGAGATGTCAGGAAGTAGGTGCCCTACTTATTTTGGACGAAATTCAACCAGGAATGGGTCGTACTGGTAAGCTCTTTGGTTTTGAACATTACGATGTAGTTCCAGACATTCTTGTCACTGGCAAAGGACTAGGAGGAGGCATGCCTATAGGTGCGTTTACTGCCTCACGAGAAATCATGTCTTTGCTTTCAGACAACCCAAAACTTGGTCATATTACCACCTTTGGCGGTCACCCAGTAATTGCAGCTGCAGCACTGGCTACACTTCAAGAAATTACCGAGAGTAGCCTAATGCAAGAAGCATTAGAAAAAGAACAATTAATCAGATCACTACTAGTTCACCCGCTTATCACAGAAATACGTGGCCGCGGACTCATGCTAGCTGCCATGACACCTTCGGCAGAGATTGCTTCTGAAGTTATCCTTAAATGCCAAGATCGCGGATTGATTTTATTCTGGCTACTTTTTGAAAGTACTGCCATAAGAATCACACCTCCACTCACCATTTCTACAGATGAAATCAAGGAAGGTTGTGAGATTCTTTTAGGCGCTTTGAATGAAGCTCATCAGGCCCTTTCTCTATAAATAACATCAGTTTCATTTTTTTTCTAACATTTCATTGGGAGTGTCACGCTTTCGCGAAAGCGTAAAAACTCGTAATTTTATAAAAAATTCTGCTCTTGAAATTTAAACTTGAATCACCCTTTAAACCTACTGGCGATCAACCCACTGCTATTAAATCACTAGTAGACGGCGTTAATGCTAACGAAGCATATCAAACACTTCTCGGTGTGACCGGAAGTGGAAAGACATTTACCGTGGCAAACGTGATTCAAGAAACGCAAAAACCCACATTAGTACTAGCGCATAACAAAACACTTGCCGCCCAATTATACAGTGAGTTTAAATCGTTTTTTCCAAATAACGCCGTAGAGTATTTTGTTTCTTACTATGATTACTACCAGCCAGAAGCGTTTATTCCTTCCTCTGGAGTTTATATTGAAAAAGATCTTTCTATAAATGAGGAGATAGAAAAAATGCGATTAAGCACCACCACTTCCCTACTTTCAGGTAGGCGAGATGTGATTGTAATTGCTTCGGTTTCTTGTTTATACGGTATAGGAAACCCTGCCGAGTTTCAAAAAAACATCATTGAGATTAAGCAAGATCAAGTTATCGCGCGTACGATGCTTCTCAAAAAGCTAGTACAAAGCTTATACTCCAGAACAGAAAGTGAGTTTAATCATGGGAATTTTAGAATCAAAGGAGATACTGTAGAGGTTTTTCCTGGGTATGCAGATATGGCGTTTAGAATTCACTTCTTTGGTGATGAGATTGAAGAGATTGAAGCCTTTGACCCTACATCTGCAGAGGTGATTGAGAAGTACTCACAATTGCGCATCTACCCTGCAAATATGTTTGTAACCTCGCAAGATGTACTTCAAGGAGCGATTAATCAAATAGGTGAAGATCTTACAAAGCAAGTTAGCTTTTTTGAAGGCGTAGGCAAACACCTAGAAGCAAAACGCCTTGATGAGCGAACAAATTTTGACCTTGAGATGATACGCGAGCTGGGCTATTGTTCAGGAATAGAGAATTACTCAAGATATCTTGATGGGCGTGAGCCAGGTACAAGACCGTTCTGTTTATTAGACTTCTTTCCAGACGACTATTTAATGGTAGTAGATGAAAGTCACGTAACAGTCTCTCAAGTAAGCGCTATGTATGGTGGTGATAGAAGCAGAAAAGAAAACCTAGTAGAATACGGTTTTAGACTTCCCGCAGCGATGGATAACAGACCTCTTAAATTTGAGGAATGGGAAGCGATGCAGAACCAAGTCATCTACGTATCTGCAACTCCAGCAGATTATGAATTACAAAAAACCGAAGGCGCCTATGTGGAGCAAATTATAAGACCTACAGGTTTACTTGATCCTATAGTAGAAGTACGCCCATCACTTAACCAGATAGATGATCTTATAGAGGAAATCACAAAAGTTACTGCACGTGATGAACGCATTCTAGTCACTACACTTACCAAGCGTATGGCAGAAGAACTCACAAAGTACCTAACGCGAATAGACATAAGAACCCGCTACATACACTCTGATGTGGATACGCTTGAGCGCGTAGAAATCATGCAGGATTTACGTAAAGGATTATACGATGTCCTCGTGGGTGTAAACTTACTAAGAGAAGGTCTAGATCTTCCTGAAGTGTCACTTGTAGCAATTCTAGATGCAGATAAAGAAGGTTTTTTACGTAGTAACAGATCACTCACACAAACGATAGGTCGTGCTGCCCGTAATATAAACGGTAAGGCGATTATGTATGCAGATAAAATTACTCGCTCTATGCAAGAAACCATAGACGACAGTAATTACCGCAGGCAAAAGCAAATAGATTACAATACCAAGCACGGCTTGAGCCCTATGGCAATAAAAAAATCACTTGATAATGCAATCACACAGAAAGAAGCTTACAAAATAGAAGCTGAAGAACTCGTAAACCTAGCGGCCGAAGATGCTCAAGAGTATGAGACAAAACCTCAGCTTGAAAAGAAAATAAGAAGCACTCGTAAAGCCATGGAAGCCGCAGCAAAGGAACTAGACTTCATGCAGGCCGCAAAACTGAGAGATCAAATTAAGGTCTATCAAGAAAAGCTTAAGGAACTCGCATAAACAAGAAAGGGTCTCCTTACGGAAACCCAATCTCAAACTAACCAACTTAAATTGTTATGCTATCTCGATTAATCGAGATGGCTGCACACGTGCTTCCTCACGTTTAGGCAATCCTATTGTGAGAATACCATCTACATATTCGGCAGTGATTTTTGCTGTATTTACAGATTCAGGTAAATTAAACGAGCGTTTAAATGAAGTGTAATTAAATTCTCTTCTCGTAAATTTCTGATTTTCTGCTGCTTGAGCATCCTGACTCTCTGCTTCTTTCTTAATCTCAGAAGAGATTGTGAGTAAATCATTATCTAATTGGATATTGAAATTCTCTTTCTTAAGTCCTGGGGCAGCTACTTGTAAAGCAAATGAATCATCTGCCTCTATAATATTTACAGAAGGGGTTGCTGTGGCAAATGTGTTTGTTCTTCCTCCTAGCCAGTCAGTATTTAATAATTCTTCAAAAACTGATGGTAAATATGGAGCTGTATTTTTTCTAACTAAAGTCATAATTATAAATTTAAAGTTTAACTGATTCTGTTATGGATTAGGCAAATTCAGTTCCAATATAAATTTTATGACTTTTTGACAGTTTTAATATAGTTTACACTGTCATTTTGACGCTTTGCATTAATTATAGAAGCGTTTGAAAATCTCTACAAGACGTTCTGAAGGTATCATTTTGTGCTCATAATCTGCCATTTCGCTTAGTATTTGCTGCACGGCCTCTGCAAGTATTCCTAGCTTTAAACCATAATTGCGTAAGGTGTCAATTTCTACAAATTGAGTTTCTTCATCTACATTCATTACTAAGAGTAGCCTATGAAACTGTGTGAGACGCTGCATTTCTGTTTTAAAAACCATCTTACTCTGAGGGTTTTCTACAAGCGCATCAACCTCTTTTTTTGAGACATTCATACGCTTTGCCACCTGAAGTATGAAATTATACTCACGTTCATGTAATTTATTATCTGCTTTTGCCATGAGTAACATATCAGATATAATTTGGAGATTTTCAGTGTTCATAGTATTTCTTTAAAGCGCAATGTAATTGATAATTTAGAGCGAGCGACATCCCTCCTATAAATAGTTGGCTATTTTGTAATTTTAAGACTTAGCTTTGAGGAACTACGCTTTCGCGAAAGTGTAACAGTAAAACTCCCACAAACAGACAATATCAATTATATGAAGCACACATACTCAATCATAGCGATACTTTTACTACTTGTAGGCTGTAAGCCTAAGGACACAAAGCCAGCATATGATCTCAAGATAAGCAATGTCTCCATTATAGACGAAAATGGAGTACTAAGCACTAATAAAAACGTGTACCTAAGCAATGATTCGATTTACAAAATTGAAGAAGTCAGAACACCTTCAGACACTAAGGAGGGTCATGAAATAGACGGCACTGGTAAGTTTTTACTTCTTGGGTTTTGGGATAATCATACTCATTTTCGCGGAGGCGAAGCTCTTATTCCGCAGAATGAAAAATTTCTTGAACAATTTATAAAATATGGAATTACAACGGTACGCGATGCTGGAGGCGATCTCACTACCCAAGTACAGCAATGGAATGAAGAAATAAAAAATAAAAAGCGCACAGGTCCTACTATTTATACATCTGGACCTAAACTAGATGGAAAGAACGCTCGATGGGCAGGCTCTATAGGTGTTACTACAGACGATGAGATAAGTAAAGCCCTAGATTCTTTGCAGCAACTAGGCGTCGATTATGTAAAACTTTATGATAGTACAATCGCTAGAGAGACTTACCTATCCATAATAACACAAGCCGAAGAGCGCGGAATGATTACCTCCGGGCACATGCCTTTTACCGTGACACTAGATGAAACCATCGCTGCTGGAATTGATAATATTGAACACCTTTATTACATTTTAAAAGGATGCTCTTCTCGTGAAAAAGAGATTACTCAAAACATAAGAGATGGAAAGCTAGGGTTCTGGGGAAGTATGGAACAGCTTATAGCAAGTTATGATGAGCAAACAGCACAACAAACTTTTAAAAAATTAAAAAGTAACAATGTGTACGTCACTCCTACTTTATACATAGGCGATGTGCTGAGCTATATGGACGAAGTAAATCATAGTGATGATGCCTATTTAAAAACGCTAGATGCAGATTTTATAGCCACTTATGAAGGAAGGAATAAAGGCGCTCTGAATGCAAGTCCAAAAGCTAAGCAAGATAGAAAAGAGCTACAGCAATTTTTTCTAAAGCTGGTAATTTCATTAAATAAAGCTGGGGTTAATCTCCTTTCGGGATCAGATAGTGGCGCTTACAATTCATATACTTACCCAGGACCATCGTTACATGGAGAGTTAGAAGAAATGGTAAAAGCTGGGATTACTCCAGCAAATGCAATTGCAACAATGTATCAAGGCGCAAATTTTTTACATAAGAAAGGCTACCATCTAGCCGTAGGTAACAAAGCAGACTTAGTACTTCTTAATAGTAATCCGCTACTAGACATAAGCGCTACGCAAGATATAAACACGGTAATTAAGGATGGTACTATCGTACATACTGAAAAATAGATTTATAAGCTTATTCACTTATAAATACACTTTATAAGCATATATACTTATAAATATACTCTATAAGCTTATTTACTTATAAATGTATTCTATAAGCATATTTGCTTATATTTGATTTTCAAAGTATTCAAAAAGTGGATTATACCAATCATATAGTAATTTCTGGCGATTTTATTGCCTACACAAGTTTAAGCACGGACGAAAAGAAAACGCTCGAAGTACAACTATTGCAGTTATTTAAACAACTAGAGGCTAAATATAATACGTTCTCTAGGCTCATCAAAGGAGATTATCTTGAGTGTGTGGTTCCTGATCCTGAAAATGGGCTTGCTGTGGCGCTAGCTATCAAAACATTCATAAAGTCCTTAGAAATTGAGGAAAAGGTAGAGAATAATAGAACAAGAGTTTTTCAAACTTATAGCATACGCCTTGCCATGGGTTTAGGTAGGCTAGATAGATTCAATAGAGAAGAAAATATTATAGATGGGGACGCCATTTATAGAAGTGGTCGCGCCATAAGTAGTGAGAGCACCCACAACAAGGAGCGTATGGTTATAAAAAACACGCTATTCTTTAGCTCAATAAACGAAGAGCTAAACCTCAACATAGATGCTATTATCTCATTACTAGATCACTTACTAGCACGAGCAACTAGCAGACAGAGTGAGGTCTTGTTTTTAAAAATTATGGGTAATAGCGAGAAGGTTATTGCAAAAAAACTAGGCGTAAGTCAGTCTTCTATTAATCAGCACTCCACAGCCTCTGGATGGAATGGAATGGACAAAGCCATCAAGTATTTTAATCACACCTTAAGCAAGATTTCATAATGGACATAGCAACTCTTATCGCCCTACAAACCATAGGTCATCTGCTTGCAGATTACACTTTTCAATCTAAGAAAACTGCAAAGTCAAAGGCAAAAAAAGGCTTCAAAAGCAAGCATCTCAAGTGGCATATCCTCACCGTGTTTATTGCTTCTTTTATCACATCTCTAGATTATAGGTTTCTTCCTTGGGTAATAGTAATCGCAGGCATACACTGGATTATTGACGGCTTAAAACCTCAATTACTTAACAACAAATGGCTACATAAAGGTGCATTCTTTATTGACCAATTACTTCACATCATCACTTATGTGGTAGCAAGTATTCTTTATGTAAATATCTTGGGGTGGCAACCACTTGTACTAGATGCCTCCTACTTTCCTCTAATATGCCTTATTGCTATGTTTTTACTTTGTACAAAGCCAGCAAATATTATTATTAAAGAAATTTTCAACCTATTCTCTGTTTCATTTACAGAAAAATCACAAGACTTACCTAATGCTGGCAGACTCATAGGTATTACAGAGAGGTGGCTGGTACTCGTGCTTATCATCGTGGGGCAGTTCAGCGCAGTAGGGTTTTTGATTACTGCAAAATCCATTTTGAGATTCAAAGATGGAGACTATCTTAAAACGGAGTATGTACTCATAGGCACCATGCTGAGTTTTGCCATTGCCATAGGTTGTGCATTATTATACACACTCTTTATCGCGCCATAGCATATTCGTTAAAAAGGTCTTTATTCCCTTATGTTTAACTACTACACACTATTTTTATAAGTACAACCAAAATTTACAATCCATGTATTTCAAACACATTCTGACGGGTATAATTGTTGTTTCCGCTTTCGCGAAAGCGTATTCTCAAAAAGTCTCTGTACCAATAGACACGACCATCGTAACAAATCACTCTATCACTATTAAGGGAAAATCGATTCCTTATACAGCTACAGCTGGTTTTCAACCAGTCTGGGATGATAAAGGAATGCCTGTTGCGAGTTTATTATACACCTACTACAAACGTTCTGACATTAAAAATGATGAGACTAGACCTTTAGTTATTTCTTTTAACGGTGGTCCAGGATCTGCATCTGTATGGATGCACATTGCATATACAGGACCACGCATCCTTAAAATAGACGACGAAGGTTATCCAGTACAACCTTACGGCATAAAAAGTAACCCTAATTCAATCTTAGACGTAGCAGATATCGTCTTTGTAAATCCTGTAAATACTGGATATAGCCGAATGCTGTCTAATGAAAAAGGAGAAATGCCAGACTCTAAACAGTTTTTTGGAGTAAATGCAGATATTAAATATCTAGCCGACTGGGTAAATACTTTTGTAACAAGAAATAATCGCTGGCGCTCTCCTAAGTTTTTAATTGGTGAAAGTTATGGTACCACCCGCGTATCTGGACTTGCCGCCGAACTTCAAGACAATAAATGGATGTTCATAAATGGCGTTGTGCTCGTATCACCTACAGAGATAGGTTTTGCTTTTGATGGCCCCGTAGAGGTTGCAAACCGCCTTCCTTACTTTACGGCTGCTGCTTGGTACCACAATATGCTACCTCCAGCCCTACAGCAAAAAGATCTAACAGAAGTACTCGCCGAAAGTGAACACTATGCCGTAAACGAACTCTTACCACTACTGGTGAAATCTGGCTATCTAGAAGCAGATAAAAAAGAGGCTGCTACCAAAAAAATGGCCTACTACTCTGGACTCTCAGAAACTACCATAAGACAAAACAACCTTGAAGTTCCTTTTAATTACTTCTGGAAAGATTTATTAAGAAACCGCGACGGACTTACCATAGGACGTCTTGATTCTCGTTATAAAGGATTAGACGTAAAAGAAGCTGGTGATAGACCAGATTACAATAGCGAACTCACATCATGGCTACATTCCTTTACTCCAGCCATTAACTATTATTACAATCAAGAGTTAGGATTGAAAACAGACCTTAGTTATAATATGTTTGGCCCTGTGCGTCCATGGGATCGCTCTAACAACAATGCTGGAGCAAGTCTTCGTAAAGCAATGGGTGTTAACCCTAACCTCAACGTAATGATACAAAGCGGTTATTACGATGGCGCAACCACCTACTTTAATGCAAAATATGTGATGTGGCAACTTAACGCAAGTGGCAAGTTGGCTGACAGATTAAGCTTTAAAGGATATAGGTCTGGACACATGATGTACTTACGCAATGAAGATCTTATCAATGCAAATGATGATTTACGTGATTTTATCAAAAAATCTTCTGTGGGTATTGAAAATGGAGCAAAACATTAAAGAAATCCGATAAGTCACTCTCATAATATAAAAAAACAGCAGCCCTTGAAACACCACTCAAGGGCTGTTTAAAACACACAATTATCAATAAGACCTCAAATCTCGTAAGGTATTACCTCTATCTCTGGGCGTTATACATCGTATTTTTCATTGCATTTGGCATTGTAAAGACTCAGTTTCCAGATCTATTTGAAGAGCAATATGAGCAAAGTTTCTTAAAGGAACTCTTGCAAGACAACCCGCTTAAGTTATTTGTACTCGCGGTAATATTTGCTCCCATTATCGAGGAGATGATGTTCCGCACGCTTATAAAACCTTCTCACGCAGATGTGATATTGCTTTTATGCTCTTGGCCACTTTTTTACTCAAATAAATTTATCCCTACAGATGTGCATTGGGCTGTAAAACTTGGGTTTATAGCCGTATTCTTATTTACCGTGTTTACGATTCTCAAACAGCTTATACCCGAGCAAAGCACCCTCAAAATACGCAACTTCTTATCACGACATTCTACGGTTGTTCTTATTGTGAGTTCGCTACTTTTTGGTATGGTACATATTAATAATTATGTAGATACTTTTGTCCTTAATGCAGCGCTTATTGCGCTTATTATACCTAGAATAATTTCAGGATTTATGATGGGATTACTTAAAATCAAAAATAAAAACATCGTTTGGCCTATGGCACTCCACGCGATGAATAACGGTTTTGTAATCATTATTTTAATTATTTCTCGCACCACAACAAGCTAGATCAGTATGCGTCTCACTCCTATCACATTAAACGATCTTTCTACCCTACGTGATCTTGCTATGCGCACATACTCGGCAGCTTTTGCTTCAAAAAATGCACCTGGTGTGATTGAGAGGTATTATGAAGACGCTTTCGCGAAAGCGAACCTCAACAAACAACTATCCAACCCAGATTCATACTGGTATTTTTATAAAGAGAAGGATGAAATTCTAGGCTATTTAAAACTCAATACAGGCAACGCCCAAACAGAATTTCAAGAAGAAAATGGATTAGAAGTAGAACGTATCTACATAGATATCCCCTACTTAGGAAAAGGCTACGGAAGCGAGCTTATAGAATTTTCGATTTCTAAAGCAAAGGAGTTAGAAAAAAACTACATTTGGCTGGGCGTTTGGGAAGAAAACCCAGAAGCCATAAAATTTTATAAAAGACACGGTTTTAAGATAGTAGGCACTCACGATTATGATATGATTGCAGAGATTCAAACCGATTATATAATGCGACTTGATCTATGAACAAGCAAATAGAGGCTATTTCTGTTTTTGATATGCTTAAAATAGGTGTGGGACCTTCTAGTTCTCATACGCTAGGACCGTGGAGAGCGGCCATTAGATTTATTGAAAAACTTAAGACCAAAGGTAACTTTGAGCTTATAGAGAGTTTAAAAGTAGACCTATACGGCTCATTATCTCTCACCGGTAAGGGGCACGCCACAGATGTTGCCGTTATTATGGGACTTACGGGTGCAGACCCTACAACCTGCAGTATAGAAGACATCCCGACTACGGTAGAACACATAAAACTCTTTAGAAGGTTAGAGCTAGATGGGTCACTCACCTTTAGTTTTGACCCAGAAGAGGATATTATTTTTAATAGAAAATTTCTCCCTTTTCACCCTAACGGAATACGCTTTACAGCAACACTTACAAACGGCAAGAAAGTAAGAGAGGTGTACTACTCCATAGGCGGTGGTTTTGTAATTCAAAAAGAAAGAAAGAGAGCACAGCGCAAGAAGATAGCCTTTGAATGTTTCCCTAGGCCTATAGAAAAAGCAACCGAATTACTTAAATTCTGTAAGCAAGAAGGCAAGTCCATTTCTGAAATTATTTTAGAAAATGAATTGTACCTCAATACTCAAGAGGAGATTGATGAGCGTTTTAGACAGATTTGGGATGTAATGCTTGACTCTATGTACACAGGCTGTCACACCGAGGGAACGCTCCCAGGTGGTCTCAATGTGAGAAGACGAGCTTTTGACACGCACTTACGCTTACAAAAAAACACAGCATACACAGATAAGCACGAGTGGATAGAAGCTATACGTGGGCAAGAAGTACGCTTTCGCGAAATATTGAAATGGGTATCCTGCTTTGCCCTAGCAGTAAATGAGGTAAATGCATCACTAGGACGTGTCGTGACCGCTCCTACTAACGGGAGCGCAGGCGTAATCCCTTCTGTGCTTATGTACTACATCGTTATCGAAAATCACGATGCAAATTTTGAAGATATCAAAAGGTTCTTACTTGTAGCTGGAGAGGTAGGCAGCCTCTTTAAAAAAGGAGCAACCATCTCTGCCGCAATGGGTGGATGTCAAGCAGAAATAGGAGTCTCTAGTGCTATGGCAGCAGCAGGTCTTACAGAGCTTATGGGCGGTACTCCAGAGCAAGTTCTTATGGCTGCAGAGATTGCAATGGAGCATCACTTAGGTCTTACCTGCGACCCTATAGGCGGTCTTGTACAGATACCTTGTATAGAGCGTAATGCAATGGGAGCTATAAAAGCAATTAATGCCTGTGAGATGGCGCTAGATGCAGATGCTGCAAATGCAAAAGTCCCACTAGATAAAGTCATAGAGACAATGTGGCAAACAGCACAAGATATGAATACAAAATACAAAGAAACCTCAGAAGGTGGCCTTGCGATAAATGTTGCAATGTCAGATTGTTAAAAATATAAAGCCACTTATCACGCAACCTTCTGATAGAGAATGTATCTTGATATAGAATCCTCACTAAATCCTACCTTAAATGAGAATTACTACAACTGCCCTCGTTATCATTTTATGTTGTTTTCAAAACCTACAGGCACAGACCACCCGTGAAGAAAAGAAAGCAATACGCGTAGAAAAACGTATAAAGAAAATTGAGCGTAGGGATAGTATCTCAAGAGTACCTGTAAAATCATATGTGAGTCTTAGTTTAGTAAGTCCTATCACACCTTTTCCTAGAATAAATGTAGGGTACACGAGATCTCTTAACAGTCACTGGTCTGTGGGAGGTAGCCTGGGAGTAGGTTTTCAAGGCTTACCTTACACAAATGAAGACTCAAACAATTATAGCCTTTATGAAATACGTCCAGAAGTACTTTACTTTATAGGCAAAGGAGAAAAATACACAAATTATATAGGGCTAGAGTTGTTTTACATAAACAGTAAAGAAACACTACTTTTTGACACGTTTAATCCTGTAAATGATGCAAACGGCACCGTAGAGCTCATAGCTTTTGACCGTGCAGACTATCAACGTGTAAAGAATGGGGTTTTAGTAAACTTTGGAGAGTATACTAGATTATCAAATAAACTTATGCTCCGTGTAAACTTTGGGCTAGGCGTTCGTTTTAAGGATAACAGATATAGTAATATCGAAAATCCAAGCTTTAGAGGATTTGATTTTGAAGACAACTTTTTATTTAATGATACAAATCCGCGACGTGATGAGGGATTCTCTACCGGTGTTGAGTTTAATATGGATTTTAGATTAATTTACAAGCTAGACTAGAGAGTCCCTATCGCTACCCTCGCTTCTCGCCACAGCCCTCACGATCACGAGTATCTACTATATAAAATATCTTCCAGACACCGTTGCGCTTAAAAAGTTGGAAACTATTAGTCCCGCAATGACTTAGACTACCATTTATGTAAAATGAATATGGCGTCCAGACATTTGCCATCTTGCCATCCATTTTTATCTCATAGCTATCTATACGCTCTTCAAACGTTGTACTCGCAGGTATACTACAAATAGACTTTAAAAATCCGCTAAAATCTTGCTTGCTCAGTTGTACCTCGCCTAGCTCTCCCTTTCCTATAGATTGCATCATCACATCTGGATGCACTACTTTTTTTATCAAAATTGAGTCTTGTGTATGAAAGCCTTCAAAAAAAGTTTGCACCACCTCCTTTACAACCTTCTCACTATAAACATCTTGATTTGCAGTCCTGTAGTAATCTTTATCTGCCTTTACAAAGGCAAATAATAAGAACACCGCAATCATAGGAATAAAAAGATATTTGAGTCGCATCTATAATGTTTAACACATAGGTATCTAATTTACTACTTTTGTAACAGAAAAAATAAACAAATGTCTACAGCCAAAAAAGAATACAAAAGAGTAACCGTAAAGTCTCTTACTGAGATGAAATCTCGAGGAGAGAAAATATCAATGCTCACAGCCTATGATTATACAATGGCTCAAATTGTAGATGGTGCAGGCATAGATGTGATTCTTGTAGGTGATAGTGCATCAAATGTGATGGCTGGTCACGAGACTACATTACCTATCACTCTAGACCAGATGATTTACCACGCCTCTTCTGTTGTAAGAGCGGCAAACCGCGCGCTAGTAGTTGTAGATCTACCTTTTGGTAGTTATCAAAGTGACCCTAAAGAAGCGCTAAGATCTGCCATACGTATTATGAAAGAATCTGGAGGTCACTCTATAAAACTTGAAGGTGGTAAAGAAGTAAAAGAAAGCATAAAGCGTATCCTTAACGCAGGTATCCCGGTAATGGGTCACCTAGGACTTACACCACAAAGTATCTATAAATTTGGTACATATACAGTACGAGCTAAGGAAGAAGAAGAAGCTCAAAAACTTAAAGAAGATGCCCTTATGCTTCAAAAAGCAGGTTGTTTTGCCCTTGTGCTTGAAAAAGTACCGGCACAACTTGCAAAGGAGGTTGCAGATAGCTTAACAATCCCTGTTATAGGTATAGGCGCTGGTGGTGGCGTAGATGGTCAAGTACTGGTAACACACGATATGCTGGGTATGACCCACGAGTTCAACCCACGATTTTTACGTCGTTATCTAGATATGCATACTGAGATGACCTCTGCTTTTGAGAAGTACAGCGCAGACGTAAAATCACAGGACTTTCCTAATGAAGATGAGCAGTATTAATAGTACGCTTTCGCGAAAGCGGTAACCACCCACAATGCACTCCACGCCAGAAAACCTCAACGTTATATATGAAGATAACCACATTATCGTGGTTAATAAACGTAGTGGTGATATTGTCCAGGGAGATAAAACGGGAGACTTGCCACTGAGTGAAGTTGTAAAAAAATACATTGCCGTAAAATATAATAAGCCAGGAGCGGTTTATCTAGGTGTGGTACACAGGCTAGACAGACCTACTTCTGGCATTGTTATTTTTGCCCGTACCAGCAAGGCGTTACCACGTCTCAACAAGATGTTTTCTGAGCGACAGACTAAAAAAACATACTGGGCACTTGTAAAAAATCCGCCTCCGGCAGAGAGTGGCACGCTTACACACTTTTTAAAACGCAACCCAAAACAAAACAAAAGCTACGCTCACAAACACGAGGTGCCAGACAGTAAAAAGGCTATTCTAGATTACAGAGTGATTAAAAAGCTTAAGACATTTTATCTTCTTGAGATAGACTTACACACTGGGAGACATCACCAGATACGCGCCCAGCTTACCGCCATAGGCTGCCCTATAAAGGGAGATCTTAAATATGGTTTTGACCGCAGTAATCCTGATGGTAGTATAAGTTTGCTTTCGCGAAAGCTTACCCTCACCCACCCGGTAAAAAAGGAAGAAATGACCTTTGTAGCTCAAGTGCCCGAAGGAGATGCTGTGTGGAAGGCCTGTAATTAGGGATTTCCTACTTATTTCGAGACGATCTTAAACTCTCTACCACTACACTAAATAAAATAAGAGAACCTCCCAAAACGGTACGCCATCCAGGTATTTCGTTAAGAAAAATAATACCAAGGATGATTCCGTAAATAGGTTGTACGCTTCCCATTAAACTAGCAGCCGTCACAGAAAACCTTTTAATACTAAAGAGAAACATCGTGTGTCCCAAAGCAGTAGTTATAAGGGCAAGCATCCCTATATAAGGAAGCTCTTTTACAAATCCTTGGGCATCAAAAATGAAATATGCAGGTATAAGCATTATTGCTATCACCAGCGTTTGATACCACATCACTACAGACCCGTTGTAGGAGCCTATTTTTGTTTTTACCAAGAGGTTACGTATTGCAAAACATAATGCCGACAGCAAACCTATTAATATCGCAAGGAAGTAGTCGTTTTCTGTATCAAAAGAAGGCGCAAGAAAGTAAATACCTATCAAGACAAGTACTCCTAGTAGCAAGTGCATTTTTGAAAACTGTGTTTTTAAAAATACAGGCTCGAGTAAGCTTGTCATCACAGGATATGTAAATAATGACAGCATCCCTATTGCCACGTTAGACAATTGTAATGAGTAGAAATAGGTAATCCAGTGTAGCCCCATAAAAACTCCAGATAGCGCAATTCCGAGTATATCTTTTCGCGCAAGCGTAAAAGAAAAACCTTTCCACTTTACGAATAGTCCCAGTAGTAACATTGCAAGAAATGAGCGTATACCGATGGTTACGGCTGGTGGCAAATCAATGTATCTACCTAGTACTCCCGAGGTGCTTACAAAAAGCATTGCTAGGTTAATTTCTAATATATGGCGGGTGGTGTTATTTGACATTAAATGGTGTTAGGGTATGTATGTTGTAAAAAGATAAAGTAGAAGATTACCTTATTAATTTTTGCGCTTTTTCTTTAATCACATCTGCAACGGGTCTGTTTTCTATCTTACTCTCTAGCCAAGACAACACATCTAGATATAAGAAGGCTCTGCGCTCATACGGATCGTCTTCGTATTGCTTGAGCGTACTGTGAAGTTTTTTAAACTCGGCTTTAAGTTCGTGAGGATAGATATCTCCCAGGTTGCGCACAAATTTAATCATCTCCTTTTGTACCTCGTGCATATCATCCATCTTAATAAGAAACTTATAGGTGCTTCTTAACAATGACTCAAGATGGTAATCTTTGCCAGCTTCATAATGAGCGATGAGATTAAGAATACGTGAGAAGCACATCAAGTCCTCACGGCTCTTAAGGCTGTGGTTATTTATAATTTTCTGGCAGTACTCGATACATTTTATGTTATCACCCGCCCCAAAATATAGACTCGCCATCTTGTAATAAAAGATCATCACGTGATGCTCATCTATACGATATTTGGGTGATTTTAATCCGTTGAGCACCTCCTTAACGAGATCTTCACCATCTTTGAACTCGCCTATCATAAAGCGATGATTAAAGCGGTTACTACTCGTATATAAAAACAGGAGTGTATCCAGGTTATCACCTTTAGGGAAATTAGGATTTTCCTTTACCGTGGTGAGCTTCTCTAGCGCTTCTCTAAATTTTGACTCGTGTTTGAGGTAAAATAATGACTCTAGCAAATAATGTATGCCTTTGAGATAAAAAACTGGGTTCTGTTTTATCATTAAAGGATTCTCATCAAATAAGCGTACATAGCGATCTGCATATTTATAACAAGAAAGAAAATCTTGAATAAGAAAACTGTACCAGAGATGCGCTTTATATAACCACATCCTCTCTCTAAAATTGAGCAAGTCGTAATCATAATTAGGCAAGTGCCCATCAAAGTAAGCTGTGAGCTCTTGCTTTTCCTTATCACTTTTTACATAGCCCGTCTTGAGCATAATGCTATAAAGTTGCAGCGACAAGTTAGATAGCTTGCTCGCCATCACGTTTTGTTCACTCAGGCTTTTGGCCTGCACAGCAAGCTCATCTGCTCGAGTTGCTATACTTCTAGTGATATACTGGGTTTCTATGATTTTTTCTAGCTCTACAATCTCGTAGGCAACATTTTTCTCCTCATTCTCTAGTGCCATACTTTTAGCTTTATCTAGAATTTTAAGGCTTTGCTTATACAACCCCTTTTGATATAGTATGGTTGCAAAGTCTAGCTGCTCTCGTATTTGCACACGTATATTTTGATGTGCAGGAGTAAGCCGCAGGCTTATTAAAAGTTGTCTATAAAGATGCGCTTTGAGGTTAGATAGTTGTGTTTTGGTAACAATTCCAGACTTTAAAATAGCAGCCTCATTGTATGTTTTCTCTTTGTCTAAAAATTCAAAAAGTTGTAAAAATTTTGCCTCGCTATTTCCCACTAGTCGGCCTACGTACAGCTTGAACTGTCGCTTTTCACTCTTAGATAATGACTTTATTAAAATAAATAAAGAGTCATTATGATCATTAAGCGTTGTAATGATTTTTCTCATAACTAATTGAAATACAGTTATTTGATTAGACTAAAATTAACCTTGATATCGTAAGACCTCTCATTTGAAAGATTCTCAAAGAATAAGCAAGGTATAAATTCGTGTAGAAATGAAAGCTATGCAAAACGACAAAGTTCAGATTTTTGATACGACTCTTCGTGATGGAGAGCAGGTACCTGGTTGTAAACTAGACAAAAAAGAAAAACTCTCTATAGCAGAGCGTCTCGATGTTTTAGGCGTAGATGTTATTGAAGCCGGTTTTCCTATTTCCTCTCCTGGAGATTTTAGCTCTGTAGAGGAGATTTCAAAACTCGTAAAAAATGCAACCGTATGTGGTCTCACTCGCGCAGTAGAGAAGGATATTGAGGTTGCCGCACAAGCTTTAAAATATGCCGTTAGACCTAGAATCCACACGGGTATAGGTACTAGTGAGTCGCATATGAAGTATAAATTTAACGCCACTCCTGAGCAGATTATAGAGCGCGCTGTAAAAGCAACCGCCTACGCTAAAAATTTTGTTGATGATGTAGAGTTCTATGCAGAAGATGCGGGTCGTACAGATAATGCATTTCTTGCAAAGGTGCTTGAGCAAGTAATCGCAGCTGGGGCAACCGTTCTTAATATTCCAGATACTACAGGTTATTGTTTACCTGAAGAGTATGGAGCAAAAATTAAATACTTACGTGAAAATGTGAAGGGTATAGAAAACGTAACCCTCTCTTGCCACTGTCACAATGACCTTGGTCTAGCCACTGCAAACAGTATTGCAGGTGTTATAAACGGAGCAAGACAGATAGAATGTACCATAAACGGTATAGGAGAGCGTGCTGGTAACACCTCCCTAGAGGAAGTAGTAATGATCCTTAAACAACACCCCACACTTAATCTTCATACAGATATAAATACCCAACTCCTTTTTGATACGAGCCGTATGGTGAGCGATAAAATGGGAATGGTCGTACAACCTAACAAGGCCATTGTAGGTGCAAATGCCTTTGCACACAGCTCAGGAATCCATCAGGATGGTATGATTAAAAATAGAGAGACCTACGAGATTATGAATCCTAAAGATGTAGGAGTAAACGAGACATCTATCGTGCTTACAGCAAGAAGCGGTAGAGCAGCACTCGCCTACAGATCAAAAAAAGTAGGATACGAACTAACAAAACTTCAACTAGATGCTGCTTATGAGCAGTTTCTTAATGTGGCAGATAGACAAAAGGAAGTAAAAGATAACGACATACATATGATTATGCAACACATACAGTGCAAAGCTGGAGCCGTAGCATAACTTATAAAAAATCATAATTACACACGTAATTTACGAGAGCATACATAGCAATGGGAAAAACACTATTTGATAAAGTCTGGGATGCACACGTGGTAGACACGGTAGATAACGGACCCCAAATCTTATATATAGACAAGCACTTGATACACGAAGTGACAAGTCCGCAGGCATTTAATGAGCTTGAGGAACGTGGCATTGCTGTAGCGCGTCCAGATCAAATAGTTGCCACGGCGGATCATAATACCCCAACTCAAGATCAGCATTTACCTATTAGAGATGAGATGTCTCGCAAGCAATTACAACAACTCACAGAAAACTGTGAGAAACACAACATCACCCTCTATGGTCTAGGTCACAAGTACAATGGTATTGTACACGTGATGGCACCAGAACTGGGCATCACACAACCAGGTATGACTATGGTTTGTGGCGATAGTCACACCTCAACGCACGGAGCTTTTGGCACTATTGCCTTTGGTATCGGGACGAGTCAGGTGGGACAAGTATTTGCGAGTCAGAGCTTGTTACTTAACAAGCCTAAAAGCTTACGCGTTTCTGTAAATGGAACACTTGCACCACACGTTTCTCCTAAGGATGTGATTTTGTACATCATTTCAAAAATTGGCACTAATGCCGGTACAGGTTACTTCTGTGAGTATGCGGGTAATGTTTTTGAGGAGATGAGTATGGAAGGTCGTATGACGGTTTGTAATATGAGTATCGAGATGGGTGCTCGTGGCGGTATGATTGCCCCAGATCAAACCACTTTTGATTATGTAGAAGGACGCAAATTTGCTCCGCAGGGTGACGCTTTCGCGAAAGCGGTATCCTACTGGAAAACACTCCCTACAGATCAAGACGCCACTTTTGACAAAGAATATCACTTTGATGCCGAAGATATAGCACCTATGATCACCTACGGCACAAACCCAGGAATGGGAATAAAAATAAACGGCGCCATACCTGAAAAAGGCGATATGACCTTTGAGAAAGCGCTGGAGTATATGAACTTCAAAGGTGGAGCACAATTACTAGACACGCCGATTAATTATGTGTTTTTAGGAAGTTGTACAAACTCAAGAATAGAAGATTTTAGAATAGCCGCATCATACGTGCGCGGAAAACATAAAGCTGCAAATGTGAACGCCTGGCTCGTACCTGGCTCACAACAAGTAGCAAAGCAACTCGAAGAAGAGGGGCTTAAAGAGGTGTTTGAAGAGGCTGGGTTTGCCTTACGGCAGCCTGGCTGTTCAGCCTGTCTAGCGATGAATGATGATAAAATTCCCGCTGGAGAGTACTGTGTTTCTACCTCAAATAGAAATTTTGAAGGCCGCCAAGGTCAAGGTGCGAGAACAATACTCGCTTCTCCCCTTGTAGCTGCCGCAACTGCCATTGCAGGAAAAATAGTAGACGTCACAAAAGAAGCTGTAGCCTAATGGAAAAATTCACAAAACTCATAAGCACAGCGGTACCGCTACCTATAGAAAACATAGACACAGACCAGATTATCCCTGCGCGCTTCCTGAAGGCGACAGATAAAAAAGGATTTGGTGATAACGTCTTTAGAGACTGGCGCTTTAAAAAAGATGGAACGCTGGATGCAGAGTTTCCTATTAATAAACCACAATATGCTGGAGCAAAAATTCTGGTAGCTGGAGATAACTTTGGTTGTGGGTCTAGCCGTGAGCACGCTGCCTGGGCAATTGTAGGATATGGTTTTAAGGTCGTGATCTCAAGTTTTTTTGCAGATATTTTTAAAGGTAATGCACTTAACAACGGCTTGCTTCCTATTCAGGTGACGCCGAAGTATCTTAAGGAATTACTAGCAGGTATAGAAGCAAACCCTGAGTTACCTATTACAATAGATCTAGAAAATCAGGTAGTTGAGATGGCCGGAGTTTATGCTGAGCAAGGTCGAAGTACGAAAGCGGAATTTGAAATAGATCCTTACAAGAAGGTTTGTATGATTAATGGATATGATGATATCGACTTTCTACTAAGTAAAAAGGCCGAAATAGAAGCCTTTGAAAAAGAACGAATGGTGTTTTAAGAAAACACAATATATAAATGGTTACCAGATCCTCGCCTACTAAGGCGGGGATTTAGTACATAATTCAAACACACACTATGGATTTTAATATTGCAATCATACCTGGAGACGGGATAGGACCAGAAGTTACTGCTCAAGCAAAAAAAGCCCTAGAGGCAGTAGCAGATGAATACGGACATCACTTTACATATACAGAAGCAATGATGGGTGCTTGCGCCATAGACGCAACGGGCAACCCGCTTCCTGAGGAAACACTAGATATTTGCGAGGCATCAGACGCTATACTGTTTGGGGCCATTGGTGATCCCAAATATGATAACGACCCTACAGCAAAAGTTCGTCCAGAGCAAGGCCTTTTGAGACTTCGCAAATCACTAGGACTCTTTTGTAATGTACGCCCTGTGAAGGCTTACGAGCAACTTATAGATAATTCACCTCTTAAAAGAGAGATCATTTCTGGCGCAGATATGTCTATCTATCGCGAACTCACAGGTGGTATCTATTTTGGTGAGAAACACCTTAGTGATGATGGTCAAGTAGCCTCAGACGGTTGCTCATATTCTGTAAAAGAAATTACAAGAATGGCACATCTAGCATTTAAAGAGGCTCAAAACAGACGAAAAAAATTGACGCTCGTAGATAAAGCAAACGTGCTAGAAACGTCAAGGCTGTGGAGAAAAACAGTAACTGAGATAGCAAAAGGATATCCAGATGTAGCGGTAGATTTTCTCTTTGTAGACAATGCAGCGATGCAAATGATTTTAAACCCAAAGCAGTTTGACGTGATTTTGACAGAAAACTTGTTTGGTGATATTATTTCTGATGAGGCAAGTGTGATAGGAGGTTCTATAGGACTTTTAGCTTCTGCCTCTGTAGGTACAGAAAATGCACTTTTTGAGCCTATACACGGCTCTTACCCACAAGCTACTGGCAAGGGAATTGCAAATCCGCTGGCTTCTATCTTATCTGCTGCGATGTTATTGAGACATCTAGGGCTTCAAGACGAGGCTGCTAGCATAGAAACCGCTGTAGAAAAATCTTTAGAACTAGGTTTTACAACAGAAGATCTCAAACCAGAAAACCCATTAAGCACTTCAAAAGTGGGTGATTTTATTGCAGACTATATCTTAAACCCAGAAGACACAAACCGTAATTTTAAAAACATTCACGCAGGACAAAGCACGATTATTTAATCGTAGTTTATACGCTCGCGTATGCCACCACCTGCACGGTGTATAATCACATCTGCCTTGCGTTTACGTGCAATACTCTTTGCTTTACGTATGGCAGTACTCTGCTTTTGATGCTTTGAAGTGATACGCTTGTTACCCTCGCGCCTTACAGCCCAGTCCCCTTCATAGGGGACCACGTGCTGATGCCAAGTACGTTTTCTACTTGCCTTGCGAGAGTTTTCATATACGTTTTCTACTATTTCTAGTAATGAACGCAAAAAGGTTTTAATGCTACTCATAGTGCGAAGATACTATTTTACACAAGCTCATTATGTGTCTAAAGTCTTCTATACTCATTAAGATACCGCCTTGTCAAATTTGGCTTGTATCTTATCTAGACCTAGGTTATGTATACTTCCTAAGTGTGAGTGCTCCTTTGTATTTCCCGCTTTAAAAGAACCATTTTCTACCTGCTCCCCTATTTGCTTATATGCTTCTCTAAAAGACACTCCTGCGGTTACAAGATCATTAATAGCATCTACTGTAAAGAGGTGTTGATACTTCTCATCATCTAGATTAACATCCTGCACTTGTACCTGAGCAATAGAGAACTCAAAAATATCTAGCACTACTTTGAGATCCTCAACAGACTTGATAGCATTTTCTTTGAGTAACTGGTAATCTCTATGGTAACCACTTGGCAAATTATTTGTTATCATAATCATTTCCTGTGGGATTGCTTGTAACTGATTACACTTACCACGCAAAAGCTCGAATACATCTGGATTCTTTTTGTGCGGCATAATACTACTGCCCGTAGTAAGTGCATCTGGAAACTTAATGAATCCAAAATTTTGAGAGCAGTACAAACATATATCCATTGCAAAACGACTCAAGGTATTTGCAATATTTGCAACTGCTTGCGTTACCGTACGCTCAGACTTCCCTCTTGAGAGTTGGGCTGCAATTACATTATATTTCAAATCGGCAAATTGAAGTTGCGCGGTAGTCATCTCTCTATCGATAGGAAAACTAGATCCATATCCAGCTGCACTCCCCAGCGGATTTTGATCTACTACCTTCTGCGCTGCTTTGAGTAAGTAAAGATCATCTATAAGTAACTCCGCATAGGCAGAAAACCAAAGCCCAAATGATGACGGCATTGCCACTTGAAGGTGCGTATATCCAGGCAGCAAGGTGTTTTTATGCGCCTCTGCAAGTTTGAGAAGTGTGTCAAACAACTTCTCTACGCCTTCAGTTATTTGAGATAACTCTGCTTTGAAATAAAGGTTTAACGCCACAAGAACTTGGTCATTACGAGATCTCGCTGTGTGTATTTTTTTACCGGTATCTCCCAGTGCTTTTACAAGGTCACTTTCTATCTTAGAATGTACATCTTCAAAATCTGCTTCTATAACAAATGCTCCTTCCTGCTCTTGATTGAGCATAAGGTCTAATTGCTTATTTAACTGCTCGCTCTCCTCTTGTGTAAGTAGGCCTACAGATGCAAGCATTGTTGCGTGTGCCTTGCTGGCTAGCAAATCATACTTAGCAATATGGATATCAATCTCACGATCATTACCCACCGTAAATGCTTCTATTTTTTGATCTGTTGGTATTCCTTTTTCCCAAAGTTTCATAGGTATCTTATTAGAAGGTTATGCTGTTCACACTATTGCAACAACCCTTATTATTTATGCGGTTAAAAATTTTTCTAGAAGATCAATATATAATGGAATCCCCTGCTCTATCTCGTGTACATAGACAAACTCATCTGCCATATGAGAGCGAGTGCTGTCACCTATACCTAGTTTTAAAGATGGGCAAGACAAGCAGGCTTGATCAGATAAGGTAGGTGATCCATAGGTCTCTCTGCCTAACGCTATTCCTGCTTGTACGAGCTTGTGCTCTTTTGGGATACGCGAACTATTTAGCCGCAATGACCGTGGTTGTATCGTGTCACACGGCACATTTGCCACCATATAATCGGCGATTTCTTGATTGCTGTAATGTTCATTTACTCTCACATCTATAACGAGCTCTACCTGACTAGGCACTACATTATGCTGACTACCTGCATTAATTTGAGTAACTGTAACCTTAGTAGCTCCCAGCGTATCAGACACTTTATCAAAAGTTATATTTTCAAACCACTGCAGGGTTTCTATCACATTATAAATAGCCATATTCTCCTTTATATGAGCTGCGTGACCTGCCGTTCCTTTTACTACGGCGTCAAAAACCACCAACCCCTTTTCGGCAATGGCGAGGTTCATTAGTGTAGGCTCGCCTACAATGGCAACATCTATCTCTGGCAGATGCGCAAGCATACTATTAAGACCATTAGGACCACTTGATTCTTCTTCGGCAGAAGCTACAATTACAATATTATGAGACAAATCCTCACGCTCATAAAAATGTACAAACGCAGTAAGCAACCCTACAAGACTTGCACCTGCATCGTTACTTCCTAGACCGTACAATTTTCCGTCCTTAATTTCGGCATTATAAGGATCTCTTGTGTATCCTTTATTTGGCTTAACCGTATCGTGATGCGAGTTGAGAAGCAATAACGGTTTTGATGCGTCATAATGTTTATTAAATGCATAGATGTTGTTACGCTTTCGCGAAAGCGTAATCCCCTTCTCCTCTAGCCAGTTTATGATAAGTAGAGCTGTGCCATCTTCTTCACTAGAAAAACTTTGGGTCTCAATGAGTGATTGCAGTAGTCCTACGGCGCTATCTATTTGAGTTTTTAAAGACATAGTGTCGTGTGTTTTATAGTGTTATCACTCAGTATATCAACCTCGCCCAGATGCACTCTCATAACGCCTTGATCTAGCGCCTCAAAAGCAGTATCTAGTTTTGGAATCATACCTTCAAATATTTGTCCTGCTGTTTTCATCTCTTTATAAAGCCCTTTATCTATGCGCGTTACTATCGATTCATCATTGTTTACATCTTCAAGAACACCTGGTTTTGTAAAACAATAAAACAACTGAACGTTGTAGAGAGAGCTCATTGCTACCGCAATTTTGGCAGCGAGTGTATCTGCATTGGTGTTGAGTAATTGCCCATTACCATCGTGCGTAATTGCAGAAAACACAGGTACTTTACCATCAGAAAGGAGGTCATTTATAAAACTCACATTCACTCTATTAATATCTCCTACAAAACCATAATCTACCGTCGTCACTTCGCGTTTATGCGCTCTCACGGCATCACCATCTGCTCCAGAAAGTCCTATGGTGTTTTTACCTTTTGCCTGCAGGCCAGCGACAAGTTTCTTGTTGAGAAGTCCAGCATACACCATTGTCACAACCTCCAGCGTAGTCTCATCTGTTACCCTTCTCCCGTCTACTTTTACTGGAACATAACCCAGCTGCTCTTGTAAAGTAGATGCTTTATTTCCTCCACCGTGTATGATTATAGCTGGACCAGAAATTGCCTTAAAATGCGTGTAAAATGAGGTGAGTAGCTCATCATAATCTACAATGTCTCCACCTATTTTCACTACGGTAAGTTGCTGTTTATTCATCATTGTCGAGTATGTTTTTAAGCACCCATTGTGCAGCCCACGTTCTATTACCAGCTTGCTCGATTACAGCGCTTGACTCGGTGTCTAGCACATCATCTGCAATGACAACGTTACGACGCACAGGTAGGCAATGCATTACTTTGGCTTGATTGGTTCCCTTAAGTTTTTCGGCATTAATCATCCAGTTACTGTCTTGCGATTGCACCTTACCATAATCTTCATAGCTGCTCCAGTTTTTTACATAAATGATATCAGCATTTGCAAAGGCTTCTTTCTGGTTATGAATCACCGGTACTTCACCACGTATCTCTGGGTTAAGATCATAACCCTCTGGATTAGTAATTGTGAAATTTACATTTGCCTTTTGCATAGTCTGTACAAATGAGTTTGCAACTGCGTGCGGCAAGGCTTTAGGGTGTGGCGCCCAGGTCAACACGACATTAGGTTTTTTATTTACTGCACGTAAACTTTCGGTGAGTTCGTAAATCGTGATTGCATCTGTAAAGCCTTGTAGCGGATGCGCCGTACTGCTCTCCAAATTTACAACCGGCACACTCCCATATTGCATAAATGCAGAAAGTACGACCTCTAGCTCATCTTGACTTTTATCTACCAGCCCAGGAAAAGCTCTCACGGCAAGCACATCACAATATTGCGATAACACCTGCGCAGCCTCTTTAATATGCTCTGCTTTTGTGCCATCCATCACAGTACCATCTTCAAACTCTAGTTGCCAGCTATCACTATTTACATTGAGTGTCATTGTTTCCATCCCAAGGTTTTTGGCAGCCTTTTCTGTGCTTAATCTTGTACGTAAGCTCGAGTTAAAAAATAGAAGACCTAAGGTTTTTTGTTTTCCCGCTTTCGCGAAAGCGTACGGATACTCCTTCATATACAGCGCTTCTTTAATCGCCATTTCTAAATTTGGGATATCATTTATAGATATGTAGTTCTTCATAACTCCTTGTGTAATGCTTCAAATAGTAAATCTATCTGTGGTTTTTGAATCGTAAGTGGTGGAAGTATTCTGAGCACGTGTTTGTTTTTTGCCCCTCCCGTAAAAATGTGGTACTCGTAGATTAGTTTTTTGCGTAATGCTCCTACATCGTAGCCTAAGTCTAGCCCTAGCATTAGTCCGCGACCTTTAACAGTCACCCGATTGCCAAATGCAAGTGCTTTCTCCCTAAAGTAGGTTTCTATTTCCTTTGCGTGTGCCATCAAATGCTCCTTCTCAATCACTTCGAGAACTGCCAGTGTAGCAGCGCAAGCAAGATGATTACCGCCAAAGGTCGTTCCCAGCATCCCATATCGCGCCTCAATAGAGTGATGCACCAGCACACCGCCCACAGGAAAACCGTTACCCATTCCTTTTGCAATGGTGATAATGTCTGGCGTGATATTATATTTCTGAAAAGCAAAAAACTCTCCAGATCTACCAAAACCAGATTGCACCTCGTCTGCAATGAGTTTTACATCATACTTTTTACAAAGCGCGGCAACATCTTGATAAAACACTTCTGTAGATTGATCTAAACCTCCTACACCTTGTATAAATTCTAAAATCACTGCACAGCAATCTCCTTGTTGCAAAGTTTCCTCTAGTTGCTCTGTATTGCCCAGATCAAGTATGGATACTTTGTGTTGTGCATTTATAGGTGCCACGATGTTAGGATTATCAGTAGCTGCTACGGCGGCAGATGTTCTCCCGTGAAAGCTGTTTTTAAACGCTAGCACGCGACTTTTACCTGTGTCAAATGACGCTAGTTTTAATCCGTTCTCATTTGCCTCTGCTCCTGAGTTACAGAAAAACAAATCATAATCATCACAACCAGAAAGCGCTCCTAATTTCTGAGCAACCTCCACCTGCAGCGGATTTTGAACTGCGTTAGAGTAAAACCCTATGGCATCCATCTGCGTTTTTAATTTCTCTATATAATGAGGATGCCCGTGACCTATAGAGATCACCGCGTGACCGCCATATAAATCAAGATACTCTTGACCACTTTGATCATACACATAGCATCCCTGTGCCTTAACAGGAGCAACATCATAAAGTGGATATACATCAAATAATTTCATACTCTCTATTTTTTTGCACTATGAGATGCTATTAATTTTTTGATAACTAGCCACGATTCCCTTTATGAGAGAAGAGCTTAAACCTGAATGTTCCATCTCATTGAGACCTTCTATGGTACAGCCTTTAGGCGTAGTTACTTTATCAATTTCTGCTTCTGGGTGGTTTCCAGATTTAATAACGAGCGTGGCAGCTCCTAGACAGGTTTGCATAGCAAGTTCTTGCGCTTCTTTTGCGTCAAAACCTAACTGTATGGCTCCCTGCGTAGTTGCCCTTATCAATCTCATCCAAAAAGCAATACCGCTCGCACAGATTACCGTAGCAGCTTGCATTTGTCCTTCTGGAATAATAAGAGTTGTGCCTAGTTTGTTAAAAATGGCTTCGGCTATGGCAATGCGCTTTTCACCTAGTGTATTACTACATAAACAGGTCATACTTTGACCTACAGCAATAGCGGTGTTGGGCATCGCTCGTATTATAAATTGATTGTCTCCTACAATTTCAGCGATTTGTGGCACTTTAAAACCAGTTATCGTAGAGATAATAATGTGTTTCTCAGTAAGCAATTCTTTAATATCCTCAAGTATACCTGCAAAATGACCTGGCTGTACTGCAAAAATGAGAATGTCACTTTTTACAACAGCCTCACGGTTATCACTCGTAGTTGTTACTTCCTTGTACGCATCCCATTTTTCGATACTAGAAATATCTCTTTTCGTAAGATATAAGCTAGTCACCGCATTATTTGTGATGAGTCCTTTTGCGATGGCAAGACCTAAATTCCCCGTTCCTATGATTGCTATTTTCATATGTCTATATCTTAACTATTAGAAATAACTTGCTTTGAGTTGGAGTCCCGTATCTTGTTTCCAACCAAACATTAGATTCATATTTTCTACAGCTTGACCACTCGCTCCTTTTAATAGATTATCAATCACACTGGTAATCAATAATTTATTGCCGTGTTTTTCTAAGTGTATAAAGCAGTAGTTTGTGTTTACCACTTGTTTGAGGTGTAAAGGTGCTTTTACCGCTTTCGCGAAAGCGGAATCCTTATAAAAATCCTCATAAAGCGCATATGCCTCTTCAATCGTACCCTCAAAATATGTGTAGGCAGTTGCAAAAATCCCCCTAGAAAAATTACCACGCTGCGGAATGAAATGAAGTTCGCTGTTAAAACTCTCTTGCAGCTGCACAACCGACTCTCCTATCTCCCCAAGATGCTGATGGTTAAAAGCCTTGTAGTGTGAGAAGTTATTATCTCTCCACCCAAAATGCGTGGTAGCACTAGGTTTTACTCCGGCTCCCGTAGCGCCTGTTACGGCATTAATATGCACATCTTGGCTGAGTAAAGAAGCGCTTGCCAGCGGCAATAATGCAAGCTGAATAGCAGTTGCAAAACATCCAGGATTTGCAATATTTTGCGCGTTTTTAATTTTCTCTTTATTGATTTCTGGCAAGCCGTAAACAAATGTTCTATCCTTAAAAGTGACATCACTTTTAAGTCTATACTCATTACTCAAATCAATGATCTTCGTACTTGAAGAAAAGCTATATTGCTCCAGAAATTTACCAGAGTTACCGTGACCTAAACATAAAAAAACTACATCTACCTTTGTGTTTACATCACTTGTAAAAGCAAGATCTACATAAGCAAGATCTTGATGCACCACGCCTACTGCATTACCAGCATTACTTGTACTATATATAAAATCTATCTCAACTTCTGGGTGATGAATAAGCAGTCTAATGAGCTCCCCAGCAGTATAACCTGCACCACCTATGATTCCTATTTTTTTCATTTGTTTTGGTTTGCTATGATTCTAGACTGGTTACCTAGTATTTTTATAAACCCTTTTGCTTCGGCGGCGGTCCATCCTTGGTTTTCTTCTCCATAACTCGCTACCTTAGATTGCATAAGGTCATAATCTGATGTGATGCCTACTACCTCAAATCTATATGGATGTAATACTACTTCTACTTCTCCAGTCACCGTATTCTGGCTGCTTTGTAAAAATGCTTCAAAGTCTCTCATTACAGGCTCTAGGTATAATCCCTCGTGTAAGTGAGTACCATACCACAACGCGATGTTTTCTTTGTGTTGTAATTGCCATTTTGAAAGTGTGTGTTTTTCAAGAGTACGATGTGCTTCTAGTATAATTATAGGAGCTGCAGCTTCAAAACCTACCCTTCCTTTTATACCAATGATGGTGTCTCCCACGTGCATCCCGCGACCTATGGCATACTTACTTGCAATGTCTTCTAGTTGCTCTATAATCTCCACTGGTGAACCTTGCTTTCCATTAAGCGAAGTAGGTTCTCCTTGTGTAAATCCAATTTTTAAGGTTTGAGAATCACTAGCCTCTAGCTGACTAGGATATGCATCCTCAGGCAGTGTTTGATGTGAGGTTAGGGTTTGAGCACCTCCTACACTTGTACCCCATAAACCTTGATTTATAGAATATTGTGCTTTCTCCCAAGACCAAGAAATACCGTGACTCTGTAGATAATCGATTTCTTGTTTTCGCGAAAGCGTTTGATCTCTTATCGGCGTTATTATTTCTAATTCTGGCACAATAGTCTGGAACGTCATATCAAAACGTACTTGATCATTACCTGCACCCGTACTACCGTGAGCAATAGCATCTGCGTTTTGAGCTTTGGCAAATTTTGCAATCTCTATGGCTTGCACGATACGCTCTGCACTTACAGAAAGTGGATAACTGTTGTTCTTAAGTACATTACCAAAAATTAGATACTTCACCACCGTATCATAAAAGGTAGCTATAGCATCTATATTAGTATATGATGTCGCTCCTAGGGCAAGCGCTTTCTCTTTGTTATTTGCGATTTCTTGATCTGTAAATCCACCTGTATTTACACTTACAGCGTGTACTTCATACCCCATTTCTGCAGTGAAATATTTTACACAATAGCTTGTATCGAGTCCTCCTGAATATGCTAAGATTAATTTTTTCATTACTTATTTTTTTTAAGGAATAGCTTTTCCTTTATTTGTTTTAGCCTGTTAAAAACAGGTGCCTTTACAGTATTTTTTTCTGTGGATTTGGATTCTTTTGATGGATCATAGAGCATCCCTGTGCATAAGCACATCTTTTGCTCTGTACGTGTGAGTACATCAAAGTTCTTACAGGTTTGGCAACCTTTCCAGAAGCTTTCGTCTGTTGTGAGTTCAGAAAACGTGACGGGTTTATAACCTAGGTCACTATTAATCTTCATCACGGCAAGACCCGTAGTGATTCCGAAGATTTTTGCATCTGGATAACGCTTTCGCGAAAGCGTAAATATTTCTCCTTTAATTTTTTTGGCAAGTCCCTGTCCTCTGAAGTCTGGGTGAACAATAAGTCCAGAGTTGGCAATAAATTTTTCGTGTCCCCAGGCTTCTATATAACAGAAGCCCGCAAAAACATCTCCCTCTAAAGCGATGACAGCATTACCTGCTTCCATCTTTGAGATGACATATTCTGGAGTTCTACGAGCGATTCCTGTACCACGCACCTTAGATGACTCTGCGATGGTATCACAGATAATCTGAGCATATGGTGTGTGCGAAATCGTGGCTACAACAATTTGCATAGCGATGATTTAAGTTAAAATGTATATTGAAAATGTGACGGTTCCTTTTGTGGAAAACGGGATAGGACTCACCTACCATCCCTCATTAATGAGCTACCCTTACGGGCGGCGGCGGAAGCGTCGTACAGGAACAGGAAGTAATTGCATAGCAGGTCTTGCAGCAAGAAGTGCTGTAAGGCTATTTGAGATATGTGCAATTATTCTATTCATACTAATGGGTCAAAGGTAGCAACTTATTTGAGCTAGCAATACACTTTTAGAATTAATTATATAAAAACTACCTTTTTTATATAATTAAATAAGATTTTTAGACTTTACTATAAGAATCTTACTTAATGGGTTTTAGATTGTGAAATACTCAACGTAAGGCGTTTAAAACAAAAGAGGCTAGCGCATAATACGCTAGCCTCTTTATAAAAATAATAACTAAATCTTACAGTTACTTAGCAATATTGACCGCTCTGGTCTCTCGTATTACGGTAACTTTTACTTGACCTGGGTAGGTCATATCTGTTTGAATTTTCTGAGAAATTTCAAAAGATAGTGATGAAGCTTTATCATCATTAACTTTCTCACTCTCTACAATAACACGTAGTTCACGTCCTGCTTGAATAGCATAAGCCTTCTTAACACCTTGGAATCCAAAAGCTATTTCCTCAAGATCTTTGAGACGTTGTATGTATGAATCTAATACCTGACGGCGTGCACCTGGTCTCGCTCCACTTATAGCATCACAAACCTGTACAATAGGAGAAAGTAAACTTGTCATCTCAATCTCATCGTGGTGAGCACCTATAGCATTACACACGTCTGGCTTCTCTCCATACTTCTCTGCCCATTGCATTCCTAAGATTGCGTGTGGTGTTTCTGTCTCTGTATCTGGCACTTTACCTATATCGTGTAAAAGTCCAGCTCTACGAGCAAGTTTTGCATTTACGCCTAACTCTGCTGCCATCACACTACAAAGTTTTGCAACTTCTCTACTGTGTTGTAGTAGGTTTTGACCATAAGAAGAACGGTACTTCATACGCCCTACCGCTTTAATAAGCTCTGGGTGTAAACCGTGTATTCCTAAGTCGATTACTGTGCGCTTTCCTACTTCTACAATCTCTTGCTCAATTTGTCTCGTTGTTTTCTGTACAACTTCTTCAATTCTTGCTGGGTGTATACGACCATCTGTTACAAGTTTGTGTAGTGATAAACGAGCCACCTCACGACGCACACTGTCAAAACAAGAAAGTATAATTGCCTCTGGAGTATCATCTACAATAATCTCAACACCAGTTGCTGCTTCTATAGCACGTATGTTACGACCCTCTCTACCTATAATTCTACCTTTTACATCGTCACTTTCTAAGTTAAAAACAGATACACAGTTTTCTACTGCTTCCTCTGTTCCTATGCGTTGTATGGTGTTAATGATAATCTTTTTGGCTTCTTGCTCTGCGGTCATTTTTGCCTCTTCGATAGAAGTTTGCACGTGCTTCATAGCATCTGCCTTGGCTTGGTCCTTCAGAGTAGTTACAAGTTGACTTTTTGCTTCTTCGGCAGAAAGTCCTGAGATTACCTCAAGTTGCTGCACCGTACTCTGGTGCATTTTTTCAGCTTCGGCCTTTTTCTTATCAACGTATTCTAAACGCTTATCGTAATCTTTAATTCTATCTTCAAGAGATTGATTTAATTTTTTATTTCGCGAAAGCTCACCACTTACTTGAGATTCTTTGTCACGAGTGCGCTTCTCTGCATCGTTCATTTTTTTATCTCTTCCTAGAATTACTTTTTCGTGCTCTGCTTTAAGCTCGATAAATTTTTCTTTGGCTTGAAGTATTTTGTCTTTTTTAATAGACTCGCCCTCAGACTTAGCTTCTTTTAAGATACCCTGAGCACTTTTCTTTGCGCGTTTGATAATCTGCGATGCATTATTGCGTTCTAGCATTTTTGCTATTAGAAAACCTAAAGCTAGTGCAATCACACCTACGATAAACAAGAGTGCGTTATGTTCCATAATTCTAGTAAATATTTTTAATGCCCTAAAGAGCAATACTAATGGTTGATTTATAAGGTTTTACAACCTTAACATCTCACGATGAGATATAAAAAAGCCTGCATTAGAAGTGCATTTTGTATAAACTCCTAATAGTAAGGATTAGAGCTAGAAAGCTGATCAAGGTTCCGTCTACCTAGAACGAGTCTAGTAACGGCATGCTTTTACAACTTAGAGTCACTCTTTATAAAAAATAACTGTTGAGTTTATCAAAAAAATATCCAATGCAGGCAGTAATATGCTGTTGTATGTAAAGAACGTCTATGTTAAGCTCTCATCAAGAAGTACAGCCAGCTTTTGTAATCTAGCCGCAGTCTCATCACTCAGAGAGTCCTCATTTATAGTTTTTTGGGTAACCTTTGAGGCAAATTGCAATGCACACATGGCAAGAACATCTTGTTTATCTCTAACGGCATAACTCTCTTCAAATTGCTTCACCATTGCCTCAATCTCTTTAGTCGCTTTACGCAATCCTTCCTCTTGAGCTGGATCAATTGTAAGCGGGTATACGCGATCTGCAATAGACAATTTGATTTTAAGTTTGTCTGCCATAATTATTCAGCCAGTGACGCAATACACGTGTCAATCTCACGTACAAGAGCGTTTATCTTCAGTTTGGTTTCCCTTTTATAATCGTTACTGCCTAGCAATGCATTTGCCGTTTTAAGAGTCTTCACCTTCTGTTCACTCGCCATAATGGCGTCTCTCAGTTGTTTGTTTTCTTGTTGCACTGCGGTAAGTTCTATTTCTAGATCTATCCGCTTTTGCTTAACATCTTCGTATTTTTTCAACAAAGTAGCGACTCTATACTCAAGAGAATCCACAACTTTAGAAAGACTACTCATAACATGTCTGCATTTACTACGTTACACAAAGTTAACATTTGAAAGATACTCATACAATGGATACGAGTTAAATTTTATTGGATATAAATTATGCTTACGCGAAAACATGATTTAACCACTGTCAATCTATTATCTGATAGCGTAGTAGCACAATTAACTATACATGAAGAGCAAATAAAAAGAAACACTGTACCTTTACATAAGACAAAACCACACACAGTGACATTTACACGAACAACAGAACAAGACTCGCACTACGATGATCTTGAAAAGATGACTACCACAGAGCTGCTCTCAAATATTAACAACGAGGATAAAACTGTTCCAAACGCAGTTGAGAGGGTAATCCCAGAGATTGAAAAATTAGTTGATATTGTTGTATCAAAATTAGAAAAAGGTGGAAGACTTTTCTATATGGGAGCGGGAACCAGCGGTCGCCTAGGTGTTGTAGATGCAAGTGAGTGCCCTCCTACCTTTGGTGTATCACCAGAAATGGTAATTGGGTTAATTGCGGGTGGAGATGATGCAATAAGAAATGCTGTAGAATTTGCAGAGGATAGTAGTAATCAGGGCTGGGAAGATCTAAATTCACATAATATTTCTGCAAAGGATGTTGTAATTGGCATTGCGGCCTCAGGAACTACTCCATACGTTATTAGTGCTCTTAAAGAATGTAATAATAGAGGAATAACTACAGGCTGTATAACATGTAATGAAGGAAGTCCTCTAGCATTAACTGCTATATATCCAATAGTTCCAGTTGTGGGTCCAGAATTTGTTACGGGAAGCTCACGCATGAAGGCAGGAACAGCTCAAAAGTTAGTCCTCAATATGATATCTACAGCTACCATGATTAAGCTAGGACATATTAAAGGAAATAAAATGGTAGATATGCAACTCAGTAATGAGAAGTTAGTACAACGAGGAACTAATATGATAATGTCCTCACTAAATATACCTGAAAAAGAAGCGAATACTTTATTATTAACCCACGGCAGCGTACGTAAAGCAATAAATGAATATCATGCACACAAATAAAGAAAAGCTTGCCAAAGGTGTTAAGCTTATGGGAGGAACCCTTTTATTATTAGTTACAGCACCTATAATTCTTAACTCTTCCTTTAAAAATCAGGATCACCCGATGTTTATTCCTATTCTAGGCATAGGGATAATACTATTTGTAGCTGCTATTTATTTTGGATTCAAGGGAATAAAAATGCTTATGAAGGCATTATTTAATGATTAAATAGATTTTAAATACCCTCTCTTTTGGGAACTGGCGTAGATGGATTATATCCAAAACCTTCGATCACAGTTTCTACTCCAAGGGTTTGCAACATATAACTTATAATTGCATAGTGATGTGTGGCATGCGTATTAGCTTGAGCAAGTACACTCTCAAGTGTGTACATGATTGTTTCTTTACCGGCCCCTAGGTTGTCTGTAACATGCAATAAGTAGTCTGTATTGACTCCTATAAATGATACTAATTGCTCTTGGATCTCATATATCTTATTCTTTGCAGCATCTGGATTTGTTGAAATAACTTCATCCCTCTTGCGTGCTGTAAGATCAATATTATTAGATTGTATACCATTGATGATACAGTCAAAAAAGTCTAATGCATGCCTGATATGGGAACCTATACTACTATAATAGGGACCAACACTATTATCAATGTAGGTATCTTCTGATATAGTATCTATTAAAGTAATTGCATTTCCTAGATTTTGATTGATAACACTAACGATTTCTCTTCGCATACATTCTTAATTATAGTTTTTTACTGGTATAAGTCTATTTACACAACAACATTATCTTGTATAAAATTAATCTGAATATAAGAAAAGAGAATTACAAGAGGTCATAAAATATCATATAAAGACTCTGTAACTAACAATCAGATAAACATGAAAGAAAGAAACTCTATACTTTATTTGTAGTTTAAAATTGTAAAGTAAGAGTCGGTAGAAAGCACAAGAACTTTCAATTAAGCAAATTTAATTTTAGATAGCTACCAATCGAGTCCAACAACCCACTTAATTAAGGAACAGCGGGTTAAACACTTACATCCCCTTAACTTTATGGCATAAAAAAAGCTCCAATACTGTTGTATTGGAGCTTTAAAAAGGCGGCGACCTACTCTCCCACGAGTGCAGTACCATCGGC
>NZ_CM001837.1:2191243-2247198 GCF_000355805.1 Dokdonia sp. PRO95 | reverse complement strand
CCGGTTATTAACTAGTAGTCTCAGGCAGACTCGAACTGCCGACCTCTACATTATCAGTGTAGCGCTCTAACCAGCTGAGCTATGAGACTGTAATTAAACAATCTATAGTTGTTAAGTAATAGTCTTAAGTAAAAAACTCAATACTAAAGTCTAACTACTATTTACTTGTTTATTAAAATTAAATCGACAGCTATTGAAAACTAAAACCTATTACTAACCTTTCGGTTGTAAGTCGTTTGCTGTTTGTTAAAGATATTGTTACATATAAATACATAACGCACTATAACAGGGACAAGCTCTAGAAAGGAGGTGTTCCAGCCGCACCTTCCGGTACGGCTACCTTGTTACGACTTAGCCCTAGTTACCAGTTTTACCCTAGGCCGCTCCTTACGGTGACGGACTTCAGGTACCCCCAGCTTCCATGGCTTGACGGGCGGTGTGTACAAGGCCCGGGAACGTATTCACCGGATCATGGCTGATATCCGATTACTAGCGATTCCAGCTTCATGGAGTCGAGTTGCAGACTCCAATCCGAACTGAGATAGGGTTTATAGATTCGCTCCTTATCGCTAAGTGGCTGCTCTCTGTCCCTACCATTGTAGCACGTGTGTGGCCCAGGACGTAAGGGCCGTGATGATTTGACGTCATCCCCACCTTCCTCACGGTTTGCACCGGCAGTCTGGCTAGAGTTCCCGACATTACTCGCTGGCAACTAACCACAGGGGTTGCGCTCGTTATAGGACTTAACCTGACACCTCACGGCACGAGCTGACGACAACCATGCAGCACCTTGTAATCTGTCCGAAGAAAACTCTATCTCTAAAGCTGTCAGACTACATTTAAGCCCTGGTAAGGTTCCTCGCGTATCATCGAATTAAACCACATGCTCCACCGCTTGTGCGGGCCCCCGTCAATTCCTTTGAGTTTCATTCTTGCGAACGTACTCCCCAGGTGGGATACTTATCACTTTCGCTTAGTCACTCAGCCCGAAGGCCAAACAACTAGTATCCATCGTTTACGGCGTAGACTACCAGGGTATCTAATCCTGTTCGCTACCTACGCTTTCGTCCATCAGCGTCAATATATTGTTAGTGATCTGCCTTCGCAATCGGTATTCTATGTAATCTCTAAGCATTTCACCGCTACACTACATATTCTAACCACTTCACAATAATTCAAGACATACAGTATCAATGGCAATTCTATGGTTAAGCCACAGACTTTCACCACTGACTTATATGCCCGCCTACGGACCCTTTAAACCCAATGATTCCGGATAACGCTTGCACCCTCCGTATTACCGCGGCTGCTGGCACGGAGTTAGCCGGTGCTTATTCTTATGGTACCGTCATCAGTCTACACGTAGACCTTATTCTTCCCATATAAAAGTAGTTTACAACCCATAGGGCAGTCTTCCTACACGCGGCATGGCTGGATCAGAGTTGCCTCCATTGTCCAATATTCCTCACTGCTGCCTCCCGTAGGAGTCTGGTCCGTGTCTCAGTACCAGTGTGGGGGATCTCCCTCTCAGGACCCCTATCTATCGCAGTCTTGGTAAGCCGTTACCTTACCAACTAACTAATAGAACGCATAGTCATCTTATACCGCCGAAACTTTAATTATTTAATGATGCCAAAAAATAATACTATGGGGTATTAATCTTCGTTTCCAAAGGCTATCCCCCAGTATAAGGTAGATTCTATACGCGTTACGCACCCGTGCGCCGGTCGTCAGCAAATAGCAAGCTACTCCTGTTACCCCTCGACTTGCATGTGTTAAGCCTGCCGCTAGCGTTCATCCTGAGCCAGGATCAAACTCTTCATCGTGTGTTGTTAATAATTTTAACTCCTCACAACTCGAAATATCCGGTCAATAATAAACTTCTAGTTTTCAAATTCTTTGTAATAATACCCGAAGGTATTAATACGCGCTGTCAATTCAATAAATCAATGAACTTTCTCTACCACTATTAATAGTAGAAAACTCTTGTAAATGCCAAGGAATCGAACCTCAAATTAGACTAACTAATCTTCCAAAACATCTCAATAAAAACTCTTGAACTTCGCTAGATATGTTACTGTTTCTCTAAGCGGGTGCAAATATACAACTGTTTTTTAAACTCACAACTTAATCTTAAAAATAATTGAAAATTTAATTTTCAACCTCTAAAACCAAGTAACAATTGCAATGAACATAACTCACAAATAACCTCCATTTGTTAGCGGCTGCAAAACTACAACCTTTTTCCTAATTACAAACTATCTTTTGAAAAATAATTTGAAGAAATAAAAACAAACTTTTTGAAGCCATTTAAAAGAACAAACTCTTACCGTGAAGCGGGTGGCAAAGATACACCGAAGTTCTAATCTGACAAGAATATTCTTAAGGAAATTTTAAGGAAATATGCAACTCCCTGTAAACACAAGAAGTAGCTTTTAAAATAATTTGATTGACACATAAATAACCATAAAAGAACCCTCTTTTGCACCCTATAAATTCAGAAAAACTAGCACATCTTACCTCAGCAACCATCAAATAGCTGCAAAAACCACCCTAGAAATTTTCGCGAAAGCGTAAAAGGTACACTACACTAAAGTATATAGGTACTACTCTACTCCTTTATTCTTCCACTTATCTGATAATTCGAGAAATTTAAAATCTAACACACTAGGCTGCGGCTCAAGTATACCTGATTGAAAAGAACGCTGTAGTATATCTTCTATAAGGTAATCCTCTTGTTCTTGTTCTGGATTGAATTCTCTCTTAAGTGAAATATCAAAAGCGCTTGCGGTGGTGTTATACCAAAATGCTCTCCAGCCACTGCGTAGTCTCTTTATTAACTCGAAGGCTGTCTCACCTGTTTGACGATGTATGAGTTTAATAAGTATTTGCCCTTCTGTGCGTGTGAGTTTCTTAAGCTCTGCTGAAAATTCGCCTTCTAGGTACTTATGAATGATTTTTGTGTATTTCTTTCTAGCACGTTTTCCTTCTATGGAGTCAAGTCTATTATTAAGCGCGACCAGCCTATCTGCAGCGAGTTTTGCATAAGGAAAAACCTTTCTGGTTTTACGGCGTAGTATTAAGTATCGTCTTCGGTCTTGCTTATTATCAAATTTTAGCCTTTTAAAAACGATTACCTCATTAAGATCTATAGCGCTCCTTGGAATGGTGTCTCCTTGAATTATGTAATATTCAATTTCAACTTCTGTTGAATCTACAGGAGTTTCTTGAGCTTGTGCAAGCCCTGCTATGAATACTATTATATATAGGAGATTATGTATACGCATCTTTTTTATTTCGCTTTAAGCTAAAATCATTCCAAAATTAAAGATTAGAGTGCTATAACGTCATTAACTCTTGGTTAATATTCTTACTTTTAAAAAAAATATTATTCTATGGCTTCAAAAAGCATTTTAAATAAAAAGTCTCTAGACTTTCTTGAGAGTTACCTCAACAACGCAGCCCCTACAGGCTATGAGTGGGATGGACAGAAATTATGGATGGATTATCTTAAACCATATGTAGATGAGTTTATCACAGATACCTACGGTACGGCGGTTGCGGTAATAAATCCTGAGGCAAAATATAAGGTTGTAATAGAAGGTCACGCAGATGAAATCTCTTGGTATGTAAATTACATAGCAGATAATGGTCTTATCTATGTAATACGCAATGGTGGTAGTGATCACCAGATTGCACCTTCTAAGATTGTAAACGTGCATACTAAAAACGGAATTGTAAAAGGAGTTTTTGGCTGGCCAGCAATACATACTCGTAATAAAGCAAAAGAAGAAGCACCAAAACCTGACAATATCTTTATAGACATAGGAGCAAAAGATAAAGAAGAGGTAGAAAAAATGGGTGTACACGTAGGTTGTGTAATTACGTATCCAGACACCTTCCATATTCTTAATGACGATAAATTTGTGTGTAGAGCGATAGATAACCGCGCTGGTGGTTTTATGATTGCAGAGGTAGCGAGACTTTTACACGAGAATAAAAAGAAACTACCTTTTGGACTATACATCACAAACTCAGTACAAGAAGAGATAGGACTGCGTGGAGCACAAATGATTGCAGAACGTATAAAACCAGATGTTGCCATTGTCACAGATGTTACTCACGACACGACAACACCTATGATAGATATGAAAAAACAGGGACACGCAGAGATAGGCAAAGGCCCTGTAGTTGCTTATGCTCCTGCTGTACAGCAAAAACTACGTGACCGTATTACAGAAACTGCAGAGAAGAAAGAGATTCCTTTCCAGAGGGCTGCACTTTCTCGTGCTACGGGTACAGATACAGATGCTTTTGCTTATAGCGGTAGTGGTGTTGCCTCTGCTCTTATATCATTACCATTAAGATATATGCACACTACTGTAGAGATGGTACACCGTGAAGATGTAGAGAATGTAATAAAACTTATTTATGAAACGCTGCTTACTATAGAAGATGGTGAGACGTTTTCATATTTTGAATAAGTAGTAGTTACGCTTTCGCGAAAGCGTTTTTAATAAAAATCCCGCTCTATAATATAGAGCGGGATTTTTTATGTTTACTATTAAATTATTCCTTTCATTAAGGAATCCACTTCTTATCAAAGTTAGGTGCTCTTTTTTCTAAAAATGCATTTCTACCCTCTACGGCCTCATCTGTCATATATGCTAGACGTGTAGCCTCTCCAGCAAAAACTTGTTGTCCCACCATACCGTCATCTGTAAGGTTCATTGCAAATTTGAGCATCTTTATAGAAATAGGTGATTTTGCAAGAATCTCTTGCGCCCACTCGTAGGCAGTATCTTCTAGCTCTGCGTGAGGTATCACTGCATTTACCATCCCCATCTCATAAGCCTCTTGAGCAGAATAGTTTCTACCTAAGAAGAAAATCTCTCTCGCTTTCTTTTGACCTACCATTTTTGCGAGGTAAGCACTTCCGTATCCACCGTCAAAAGAAGTTACATCTGCATCTGTTTGTTTAAAAATAGCGTGTTCCTTACTTGCAAGAGTTAAGTCACAAACTACGTGCAGGCTATGCCCACCTCCTACTGCCCATCCTGGGACAACAGCAATTACTGCCTTAGGCATAAAACGTATGAGACGTTGCACCTCAAGTATATTTAATCTATGATATCCATCTTCACCTACATAACCTTCTTTACCACGTGCTTTTTGATCTCCACCAGAGCAAAAACTATAGACGCCGTCTTTAGAAGATGGTCCCTCGGCAGAGAGTAACACTACTCCTATAGATGTATCTTCATTTGCATCATAAAAGGCATCATATAATTCCTTTGTGGTATTAGGCCTAAACGCGTTGCGCACGTCTGGTCTATTAAAGGCTATGCGAGCAACACCGTTACTCTTTTTGTAAGTTATGTCTTTATATTCTTTGGCTGTTTGCCAGTTTGGCTTATCCATAATGTGCTATTTTTACGTAAAAATAATTCTTTATTACTAGATGATGAAAAAAGTACTACTAAGTATTGTGGTTGTTTTTGCTTTCGCAAAAGCGTATTACGCACAAGAAAACACTACGGGTTCCTACATTTTTACAGATACTATTGATTTACAGGCTACACCAGTCATAAGTCAAGGAGTAACAGGAACGTGCTGGAGTTTTAGTACATCTTCATTTTTAGAAAGCGAGATTGCTAGACTTACTGGTAAAATGGTAGATCTTTCAGAAATGTACACAGTAAGGAATACTTACCCGGCAAAAGCTGAAAATTATGTAATGCGTCAAGGAAAGGCTCAATTTTCTGAAGGCGGACTCGCGCACGATGTCATTAATAGTGTTACGCGTTATGGCCTAGCACCAAACAGCGCCTACACCGGTCTGACACTTACAGATACTAAACATAACCACGCCGAAATGGTGGCTGTTATACATAGTATGCTAGACACTTATATAGATAATCCAGGAAGAACATTAAGCAAAAAGTGGAAAACCGCAGTAGATAAGGTGCTGGATGTTTATCTAGGTGAGAATATTAATAATTTTTCTTATGATGGTAAAACGTACACTCCTAAAGAGTTTGCGAAGGAAATGAAGATAGTGCCTACCGATTATGTAACACTAACTTCTTTTACTCACCAGCCATTTTACAAATCATTCATCCTTAATATTCCTGATAACTTTTCTAATGGAGCGATGTATAATGTACCGCTAGATGAGTTTGTTTCAAATATAGATAACGCATTAAGCAACGGTTATACAGTAACGCTAGATTGTGATGTGAGTGAGTTATCTTTTTCTTCAAAACACGGTGTAGCTGTAATACCAGATAATGAAAGTAATAAGAAACTCGCTGTACTAGGACCGGAGCAAGAAAAAACAATTACACAACAATACCGTCAAGATGAGTTTGAAAACTATAATACTACAGATGACCACTTGATGCATATCACAGGGAAAGCAACAGATCAAAATGGTAATGTCTATTATAAAGTAAAAAACTCGTGGGGTACAGACTCTGGAAGAACGAAGTATGATGGCTACATATATATGAGTGTGCCCTACATACGTCTCAAGGCCATCTCTGTGATTATGCATAAAGAAGGGCTATCAAAACAAATTTCTAGAAAGATTCGTTTTTAAACTCGACGAAATAGTCACTTTTATCGACTAATTGAATTTTAACACTATACAGTAGTCCCTTTGTAACTTATTATCCTTAAGGTTTTTATTCAAATTATCTTTAAGTAATAATCACAACTACCAAAGTCAATGAGTATAAGGGAATTAAAGTCTATAGAAGATATTGAAACTATATATCATCTAGACATCGGATCTGTTACTATGTTTAAAAATTATCTCGTAACAGAATTTAAAGAAGGCGTTTTACTTGATGCTCAAAATTACGAATATCTAGCCTCGCTTATCAAAGATCATTTTAACCATTTAGACACATTTGGATACATATCAAATAGACTTAATGCTTATGCTGTTGTTCCTACAGCACTTATGAATACTGAGCCTTTCAATATCCCTAATGCTAAAGTCGCCATTGTAAGTTATAATGAGACTAGTAAAAAGTCTTCCATTTTTGAGAGCAAATTTTATCCATTTGAACCTAGAATATTTGACAACTTACCCACAGCTGTTGAATGGGTCACTAGTCGCTCATCTAGTCCAGTTTACTAAGAATATTTTAAAATCCTCCATATATAAAAACAGTAGGCAGCTCGATGAGCTGCCTACTGTTTTTAGGACTTATTTTAGAAAACTAATCTATAAGATGTATTCCGTCATCCTTGATAAGTATTTTACGATCTCGATACAAAGTCCCAATCGCTTTTTTAAAACTTTTTTTACTTAACCCTAATTGGTTTTGTATATCTACTGGATCAGATTTATCATGCAAAGCCATGAATCCATCATTTGCTTGAAGTTCGTCAAAGATATACTGTGCATTAGGCTCTATACTTTTGTATCCTTCTTCTTGCAGGACCAGATCTATTTTCCCATCTGGTCTCACCTTCTTCACCCATGCTTCAAGCTTATCACCAGTTCTTATATCTTCAAAAATATCTTCCTTGTAGATGAGCCCTTTATGCTTACTATTTACAATTGCATTTGCACCGCGCTCTGTAATGTGAGAAATAATCACCTCTACTTTATCAAATTTCTTAACCTCAACATTATCGTTAGATAAATACTTCATGGTTTTGCTTGTAGCCGCAAGACGGTTTGTTTTTGCGTCTAGATACATGTAAACAATGTACCAGCTTCCTACTTTCATAGGTCTAGCTTGTTGAGCAAATGGAACAAACAGTTCTTTTTCAAGTCCCCAGTCTAAAAATGCTCCTACTTCATTTACGGCAGTACAACGCAAATAACCAAAGTCATTAAGCTCTATAAAAGGCTTAAGAGTAGTCGCTACCGGCCTCTCTTCATGATCAAGATAAACATACACGTTAAGTTCATCCCATATTTTATACTCCTCTGGCACATATTTATTGGGTAACAAGACGTCATCTCCTGCTTCATTAGAAAGAAAAAGCCCAGGCTCTGTCTCTCTATCTATTCTCATTATATGGTACTTTCCTATATCTAACATAATCTTAATTAAAGTGCAAAAATACGATTACTTGAATTACAAACAACCATCTACGTCTGACTTAATCTATGGGTACAAATAACAAGAATTTGAGATGAATACCTGAGACGATTAAGCAAACAAATAGCTACCTTAAAACAAAAAAACGCTTTGACTTGTTGTCAAAGCGTTTTCTACATATAAAATGTAATAGTAGTCTATTTGTAAACAGACTCTTTTTTAAAGTGCTTAGCTAGCATATAGTATACTACGGCACGATATTTATTACGGTTAGACTTTCCGTATGTTTCAAGAACACTATCGATAGCCTTATCTAAGTCTGCGCTATCTGCAAGACCTAGCTTTTTTATTAAGAAGTTATTCTTCACAGTAGCGATTTCTGTAGCACTACCTCCAGAAACTGTAGATGAGTCTTTATTATAGATAGACGGTCCACATCCTATTGTTACTTTTGTAAGGAAATCCATATCTGGAGTTACTCCACATTTGTTTTTTAAATCATCTGCATACTTAGCGATGAGTTCTTCTCTTTTGCTCATAATTATGTTATTACTAGTTTAGTTAATTCGATTTTACTTCCTAAAGATAAACAAAAAGTTAAACTCTCCTTAAAAAAGCTTACTTGATAAAGTTAAAGTAATCGAGTAACACTTTATCGTTGATTTTGCGCGGTGTGAAGATTTCAAGCAATGTAGGTTTATCGTTAGATGCATATAACTCCGCTTTCGCGAAAGCGCAACCTTCCTCACTATCTGCTTTTAAGTACTTAAAATTATACATCTCACATAATTTCTCTGCCGAAAGATCATGCGTAGTTTCAAAAAACTCATCAAAGTTATCTGTGTTCTTATCCTTGTTAGGCAAGATGCGGAAAATACCTCCTCCACTGTTGTTAATAACGATGATTTTGAAATCTTGCGGGATATTCTTGTTCCACAGCGCATTACTATCATAAAAAAAACTTAGCTCTCCAGTAATGAGTGTAGTAGGTTTTGCACTTACCATAGCAGCTCCTATTGCCGTACTGGTGCTTCCATCTATACCACTAGTTCCTCTATTACAATACACCTCAAGGGTTTTATTGATATCAAAAAGCTGAGCGTATCTCACAGTACTACTATTACCTAGTTGCAGCATTGAGTGATCTGGAATCTCACTGAGAATATGGTCAAATGCCTTAAAATCGCACCATTCCATTTGATTGATATACTCTGTATGCAGTATATCGCGTTTTTCCCTTACAGCGAGCCATTCCTTTTGGTAAGGGCTTTGAGAGTAAGAAGTGTGCTCTCTCAGGCTTTCTAAAAAGTGAGAGGCAGATGTTTCAAAGTGCTTATTGAGACAGAAATAAGTATCATAAGCTTTCTTGGTATCTACATGCCAGTGTTGTTGTGGCTGGTAATTTCTAAGAAAAGCTTTTACCTTTTTTGAAACTACCATTCCTCCAAAGGTTAATACAATATCTGGCTGCAATGCTTTAAAGCCGTCATCATCCAGACTACCTATAATGTTATCTATGCGCGTAAAAAAATTAGGATGAGAAACATTTGAAGTAGTCTCTGTAAACACAATAACACTTGGATCATTGCCTAGCATATCAAGTAATGATTGATCCATCATATCAGGTTCCTGAACGCCAATAATTACAAGCTTACGCGTTGCTTTACTCCAGCTATCCATATATGGCTGTAACTCGTCTAGAGATAACTCACCAATAATTTTGTGAGGTGCTACTTCTATAGGTTTTGCTATCGCCACATCTGTCATCTCATACAAAGGCTCGTAAAAAGGAACATTAATATGTACTGGCCCAGATTGTTCAATCGCAATATTGAGCGCTTTATTAATCTCTTGATCATTATGTCGCTGGCTTTCCTTTATTTTCTGGGCAACCTTAGTATCCGTAACCTCGTCTGTAGGCACTAATTCTGAATATAAATTTGCCGAATACAAAATGTGATTTTCAAAAACGTTCTTCTGCCTTATCGTCTGTCCATCTCCTATATCTATACGTTCAATAGGTCTATCTGCACTTATAGCGATAAGCGGTATATCACTATAAAAAGCTTCAGAGATTGCTGGATAGTAATTAAGTAAAGCACTACCCGAAGTACATACAATAGCCACAGGTTTTCTAGATTGCTGTGCTATTCCTAAAGCTACAAAGGCTGCACAACGCTCATCTACAATGCTGTATGCTTTTATATTTGGATTTTTTGTAAACTCAATAGTGAGCGGTGCGTTACGGGACCCTGGAGATATAATAACCGTATCAATTCCTTTACTTAAGCAAAGGTGAACGATAGATTGTGCTACAGGAATTTTAGAGTGGATCATTAGTAACAAAAATACGATTTCTACCCTATAGAATTAGGCATCCACAATCAGGAAATGTAGAAAATTTGAGATATTTAGTTTCTCAGATCGTACACTCATATTATGTAGTACGTAGTACTTTTGCTATGGTTTGAAGCTTATTTACGGTTTCCTCCCACTCTGCAACAGCATCACTTGAGGCGGTTACTCCTCCACCTACATATAACTGTGCTCCACTAGCATCTACTTCCATACATCGTAGGTTTACAAATAAGAGTGTATGCTTTTTTATGGTGCTATACGCTAGATTCTCAACATTCCTACGTGTACTTGCTCTCTTTTTTTCTGTTTTATAATTAAGTTCTCCTAAGAACCCTGTATAATAAGAACGTTCATATCCTTCATGATTAAGAATGAAATCTTTTGCTTCATTTTTTGGTAGTCCGCAAACGGCTGGTGTGGGGTGTAAAGCATTTATTACAGCAGCTATGCTTGTTTCATTTTCATTGATGATTGCAGAAATATCTGTTTTAAGGTGCAGCAAAGTTCCTGCTTGCTGAGTCATTACATCAGAAACTTGAAGGTCATTTACAAGCGTTGATAGATTTTCAACAATAGAATCTGTCACAAATTGTTGTTCCTCTCTTTCTTTTGCTCCCCAGACCACATGAGAGCTAGTGCTTGTTTTCTGTGTTCCAGCTAGCGACATGGTATGCAAACGTCTATTATTTATAGATAACAATGTTTCCGGAGTAGCCCCTAGCCATAAACCTACCTTAGGATGATACCAGCAATACACAAATGCAGTTTTATAAGTCCCAAGTAATCGCTTGAAAATCTCCACAGGAGATTCATAGTTATGCGGTATGTTTTGCTTTCGCGAAAGCACAACTTTCTTCATAACCGTATCTGCTATGGCCTTAATTCCTTTTCTTACTAAGTCAATATGTGCTGCACGATCTTCTTTTGTGTGATTAACAACGATTGTTTCTGCATCTAGCAGTATATCATTTTCAAAAGAATCTAGTTCCATAACAAAAGACTCTTCTGTAGGAATCAAGACAGTCTCTGAAGTAGATGCATCAAAAGGAGCAAACACAAAGCCACTTTCTGAGAAGTCATTTACCTCATGAAGAATTTCATCATCTTGTAAAAGCGCATGAATCTTTTCTTGATTAGGTTTTCTGTACACCACAAATGGCAATGTACTTTCAAAATGCTCTTCGATATGGTTAAAAAAGTCTGTGCTATTCATTACTTCCTAGGCAATGCGATTGTAGTCAATTTACATTTAGATATAAGGGCATCATTTTCATCTACCACATCGATGTTCCAAAGCTGGGTGGTTCTGCCTTTGTGTATAAATGTAGCTTTTGCATAAACCATCCCATCACGTTTGCTCTTCACATGATTTGCCGAGATTTCGATACCTCTAATGGTATGCTCCTGATTGAGAAACATAAAACTAGCCGCGCTCCCTACACTCTCTGCAAGTGCAACCATAGCACCTCCATGCAGCACTCCATCAGGCTGATGCACTTTTGGAGTTACAGGCATTTGTGCTACAAGAAAATCCTCTCCAAAATCGATATAAGTAATATCTAAGGTTTCCATTAAAGTATTTTTACAACTCTCTGCTAGACGTGCTAGTACTTCTTCTTTACTATTTTTCATATAAATCTTTCAAGCAAACAAATTATAGATACTTTCGCATATCAAATTTCGTTAATATTGAACACAAAACCCTCTATTATGATTAAAAAGACACTAGCTATCACATTACTTATATTAACATTTATCTCTTGTGATAAAATAGATGAGCTCACTAAGTTTGATATAGACTACACTACAAATTTTACCATACAGGCCACTACCCTATTAGGTACGCCGTTTGATATTGTTACTCCGGAGACTACAACAAACTCAGAGTCAGAATTTGAGAACAACAATACAAATTCTAGCCTTGTGGAGAGTGTAAAGTTAACCACAATAAGACTTGACCTTCAAACACCTGCTTCTGGTGATTTTGATTTTTTAAATGAAATTTTCATTTATATCACTGCAGATGGTCTTCCAGAACAACTCATAGCTTCTAAAGTGGGTATACCAGAAAATGGAGCTCGCTCACTTACGCTAGACATAGAAAATGTAGAGCTTGAAGAGTACATTAAGAAAGATTCTTACAGATTACGTACAGAAACAACAACAGATCAAACTATAGAGTCTGATCACGAAATCGAGATTTATACTAAATTTAAAGTAGATGCTGAGATTTTAGGAGTATAATAACTCATAACATATCGCTTCTTACAAAATGTGTCGTATTTTTAAATACGACACATTTTTTTTGATATGAAAGTAAAGACATTAGAAAACGAAAGAGCTAAATTACTTGCCTTAGAAAATTATCACTACAGTGATCTTCTTCCACTATCACAAGAAGTCGATCTTAACGCTTATGGCGGTTCAGACATATCTACTGGGCCTAAACTTACAGCTTATATAAAAGACGCGATTAAAAGGCAATCTCTAGGAACTGCTTTACCATTTATAATTTTTGATAAAAAACATGGCAAATTTGCTGGATCTACTCGATTTGGTAACATAGACGCCTTAAATAAAGTAGTTCATATAGGATGGACGTGGCTTGGAGAAGATTTTCGCGGAAGCGGTCTTAACTTACATGTTAAGTTTCTCATGTTACGTTATGCCTTTGAAAAGCTACGTTATGAACGCGTAGAATTTCGTATTGATGAGCGTAATACTCGCTCAAGAAAAGCGGTAGAAAAACTAGGCGCAACGCTTGAAGGTATTATGCGCAAGGATATTATTACAAAGAATGGCAGACGCCGTAATTCTTGTTGTTATTCTATTCTCAAAGAAGAATGGGAAGAAATTAAGAACACGCGATTTATTGATATTCTGGATAGTAAAGAAGAGTAGATTTTTAAAGTGCGCTTTCGCGAAAGCAATTATCTACACCTCAACTTTTGTAAATTCAAATCTTACCATTCCATCATCGTCTATGGAAGTTAGCTCCACCTCATGCAATGTATTTACAAGTTCTGGATTCCAAGGAGATTTTACTTTTACGTAATTTTCTGTAAACCCGTGAATGTAGCCTTCCTTATTCTCACTTTCAAAAAGTACAGTACGCGTGCTGTTTAATTGAGACTCATAGAATGCTCTACGCATTTTGGCTGAAAGTCCTCGTAACATTTTACTACGTTTACTTCGCACTTTTTTGGGAACTACGCCATCCATTGCAGCTGCAGGAGTATTATCACGTTCTGAGTACGTGAAGACGTGTAGGTAAGAGATGTCTAAACTAGTAAGGAAATTATACGTTTCTAGAAAATCCTCATCTGTTTCTCCTGGAAAACCTACGATTACATCTACACCTATACAAGCGTGGGGCATAACCTCCTTTATTTTAGCAACACGGTCTACATACAGCTCTCGTTGATAACGACGACGCATTAACCCAAGAATCTTGTTACTTCCACTCTGCAGTGGAATGTGAAAATGAGGTACAAAAGTGCGTGACTTAGACACCACATCTATTGTTTCATTCTTAAGAAGATTAGGCTCTATGGAAGATATTCTTAAGCGTTCTATTCCTTCTACTTTATCAAGTTCTTGTACAAGTTCTAAAAAAGTATGCTCGTGTTTTTTATTACCAAATTCACCCTTACCGTAATCTCCTATATTAACTCCAGTAAGCACAATCTCTTTTATACCTTGCGCAGCTATTTTTGAAGCGTTATCGAGTACATTTTGTAATGTATCACTTCTAGAAATACCTCTAGCGAGTGGTATGGTACAATAGGTGCATTTATAATCACAGCCATCTTGCACCTTTAGAAAGGCACGAGTTCTATCTCCTATAGAATAAGAACTTACATAGAAATCTGCATCTTGAATCTCACAAGCGTGCACTTCTCCACCTTCCTTAGATCTATCTGGATTATCTAGTAAATCGTTTATATAGCTAGTAACATTAAACTTCTCTGTCGCTCCAAGAACGAGATCTACACCATCTACAGCAGCAAGCTCTTCTGGCTTGAGTTGTGCATAACAACCTACTGCGACAGTGACTCCTTCTGGATTTACTTTTTGAGCTTGTTTTACAATAGACTTAAAACGCTTATCTGCATTTTCTGTCACACTACATGTATTTATCACATAGACATCTGCAGGCTCAGAAAACTCGACTTTATCAAAACCTTCCTGTCCAAAACTACGAGCAATAGTACTAGTCTCTGAAAAATTGAGTTTACAACCTAATGTATAAAATGCGACTTTCTTTGTAGAGGACATGTGGTGATGATTTGAAAAAATTGCTCAATTTTTGAGGACTGCAAAGGTAACAAAAGAAGTAAAGAAAATATTATTACTTATAATAACTAATCTCTAGTAGTAAAGAATTTGTTTCTAGCAGCAACGGCATCCTTAGTATAATCGCTAAAAACTCCGTCTACCCCTGCCTTAAAAAACAATTGATACTCGGTTGCACCACTCTTATTATTATTCCACAGGGTATCTTCTTTTCTAAAGGTGTACGGATGCACTTCTAACTTATACTTATGTGCCATCGCAACAAAATCTGTAGGAGCTAGCACCTCAACCTCTCCTTCATCTGTTTTACTATAAGAAATTACAAAAGGTTTCCAAGGACCTATACCATCTGCATAGGCGGAGACAAACTTCATTCCCTCTTCGGTTGTAAAGTAGCTGTACGTGTGAGCATTTTTATTAAGTATGAAATCATAAGGTTGCCCTTCTGGATCATAGCTGCCATCTTCTTTAGTGAAGCGTAAATCTCCATTACTAGAGATTCCAGCTGCACCAATAAGCTGTATAAGTCTCACTTCAGAATGAGTTGCTATGTACTGCAACGTACTCACCTCAAAACATTGCACAAAAATGGGAGAAGTCTTACTTACATAACCAGCAATTGTAATCTGATTAAGGAAGACATCTTCCATGGCGAGCCCTAGACTTTTATGAAAACTAGGATGCTTTAATTCTGGATAAATACCCACAGAATTTCCTGATGTGGTTTTATGCGCTTTCGCGAAAGCGATAATCTCCTCAAACGTAGGGATCTCAAAAAGATCATCATACTCGTGAGTTCTCTCTTCCCAAGACTGCCTAGCTCGTAGTGTTTTGAGTTCGCTAAACGTGAAGTCAGATACAAACCAATCTGTCACAGCTACACCATCAAGCATTTTGGTTGTTTTACGATCTGCATATTCTGGGAGCGCAGAGACATTAGTCGTTTCAGAAATAAAAGGCTCATGCCTAGCTACAAGAATTCCATCCTTTGTCATCACAAGATCTGGCTCTATAAAATCTGCGCCTAGTTCGATTGCTTTTTTATACCCTTCCATCGTATGCTCGGGATATAAAAATTGTGCTCCCCTGTGTGCAATAACAATAGGCGTATTATGAATTTGAGGTTCCTCCATTTGATCACAAGATAAGATGAGTATTGAAAATAAAAGCGTTATGCTGATTAAACGAATCATGTACACAAAGGTAGAATCTATTCCACAAAAAAGGCGCAAATGATATTTGCGCCTTTTTTAAATTTTATAACTAGAGATTAGATTAATCTATTCTAGTGATTTTTGCTCCTATTGCTCTAAGACGCTCATCTATGTTTTCATAACCACGGTCTATTTGCTCGATATTATGAATAGTAGAAGTTCCTTTTGCACTTAAAGCTGCAATAAGTAATGAGATACCGGCACGTATATCTGGCGATGTCATTGTGGTAGCCTTAAGCGTAGACTGGAAGTTATGTCCAATCACAGTTGCACGATGCGGATCACAAAGTATCACTTTTGCTCCCATATCTATAAGCTTATCTGTAAAGAACAAACGGCTTTCAAACATTTTCTGGTGAACCATTAGTTCGCCCTTTGCTTGGGTTGCCACTACAAGAATAATACTTAAAAGATCTGGAGTAAAACCTGGCCATGGTGCATCAGAAATAGTCATAAATGAACCATCAATATATGATTCCACCTGATAACCCTCTGTATGTGCAGGAATGTAAATATCATCTCCTTTACGTTCTAGCGTAATCCCTAGTTTTCTAAAGGTATTAGGTATAACACCTAGATCATCCCAGCTTACATTTTTAATAGTAATCTCACTCTTAGTCATTGCAGCAAGACCTATCCAAGATCCTATTTCGATCATATCTGGTAATACTCTATGCTCGCAACCACCTAGTTTCTCTACTCCTTCTATAATAAGCATGTTAGAGCCTATCCCTTGGATATTTGCTCCCATGCGTACCATCATTTTACAAAGCTGCTGTAAATAAGGCTCACAAGCGGCATTATAAATTGTAGTTGTTCCTTTTGCAAGTACAGCTGCCATTACAATGTTTGCAGTACCAGTCACAGATGCTTCGTCTAGTAGCATGTATGCACCTGTAAGTCCTTCTGGAGCCTCTACACCATAGAATCGCTCCTCACGGTTGTAGCGAAATTTTGCTCCAAGTTTAATAAAACCTTCAAAGTGGGTATCAAGACGTCTACGTCCTATTTTATCTCCTCCCGGGCGAGGAATATATCCTTTACCAAAGCGAGCTAGTAATGGCCCTACAATCATTATAGAACCACGCAGACCACTTCCTTCTTTCTTAAACTTCTCACTTTCTAGGTACTCAAGATTGAGATCATCTGCTTGAAAAGTGAATTCACCTTTGGCTATTTTCTCCACCTTAACGCCTAGATTTTGCAAGATCATGATGAGCTTGTTTACATCTATAATGTCTGGCACATTACTTATGGTTACTTTTTCAGGAGTGAGTAATACGCCGCATAAAATTTGTAGTGCCTCATTTTTTGCTCCTTGTGGTTGGATGTCGCCCTTAAGCTGGTGACCTCCCTCGATCTGAAATGTTGCCATAGTTAATTAGAAATATATATTTTTAGTAACGCTTCTTGCGGTTATTGTTGTTGTTTTTTGAGTAGCTCCTCTTCTTAACAGGATTATCGGCAGCTTTTGCTTTCTTATTTGCTCTTATTAATCTGTCGGAATCTCGTAATTCTTCATCACGTTCTTTGAGATTAATCTCACCATTACTTAGCTCAAATAAATGATCAAATATCACATCATCATCTACCGTATCTTTATTCCAATTTAAGAAACACTTTTTCATGTGATTTGCAATGGTCATTGCAAGTCCTTCTCGCATTTCTCCTTTTTCCCAGCCTACGGCTACATCAATCATACGTTTGATGTTATTACCATAAAATCGGTATTTAGGGTGATTTTGTGGGTATTCTAAAGGTTGTGGACGCTCTGCAAGCTCCTCTCTTGATGGTTTACCATATGGAGATTCTACATCAAGTTGAAAGTCAGACATTATAAATAACTGATCCCAAAGCTTGTGTTGAAAATCTGGCACATCACGCAAGTGTGGTTGTAAATTACCCATTACCGCTATGATTGCCTTAGCTGTTTTATTACGCTCATCTGCGTCTTCCATTGCCGTCGCATCATTTACCATTTTCTGTATATGGCGCCCGTACTCGGGTATGATGAGATGATCTCTCTCCGTATTGTACTCTAATTGATCTATCAATTGTAAAAAATTAAGTGAAGTCGTCCTCTAAGTAAAGACATGTGCAAAATACTAAAATTTGTGTAAACGCATCTAGTCTTTAGTAAATTGATAACATTACGATAAAAAAAGGTTTTTATTGTAATTTGAGATTACTTTGGGCGTGACCACAAGGGTCGGGCTCTACGTTTATACGCTTCGGCTGCTTTCGCTATCGCTTCAAGAGCCTGCAGGGTAACCACTGCGATCCCTCACGCAGATATAGTGATGCTACAAAATAGTGGTGATTAATTACATTTTCGCGAAAGCGTATTTCTCCTTAAAGTGAAATAACGCCTTCTATCTTCCCTACCTCTTTATACTTTTCTATGACAACATCAGGATTGTCTAAACGTACGTTTATAGAAACACTTGTGTACTTACCTGTGCGAGAGACATTCTTTTTTATTACTGCACCTAGATGGTTAAAAAGCCCTTCTATTTGTGCTTCTTTTTCTGCATTTGCAGGTACAATAAACTTATATAAGTAAGGTGCGGGCCAGCTAGAAGTTTCTTCTAGTTGTGTCCTTAATTTTTTATAAAACTCTTCTGGGTTTTTATTTGAACTCATGGGTATATATTATAATACAAAGGTACATAAATCGCGTTCTTTGTAGTTTGCTTAATTTTGCTAAAAAGACTACCATTTTTATGCCAAAACGTATACTTCTCATAGGAGGTCCATCTACCGGAAAAACAACATTGCTTAATCACCTAGAACAACTAGGATACCCGTGCCTTGAGGAAATCTCCAGACAAGTAATAAGCCAGGCTCAAAAAGAAGGTATTGACCAGTTATTTCTAGAGAAACCTCTGCTTTTTTCTGAGCTTCTGAGAGATGCTCGCATACAGCAACATAAAGAAGTAGACTCCTATATAACAGACACCGTTTTTATAGACAGAGGGATTCCTGACACTGTGGCATATATGGATTTTATAGGGCAAGAGTATCCCGAGGCATTTGTTCAAGCGTGTAAGACCTACACCTACGATATTGTTTTTATACTGCCCACATGGGAGAAAATACACAAAGTAGATCAAGAGCGATACGAGACTTTTGAACAAGCTCAAAAAATTGAAAAACACCTTGTAAAAACATACCAAAATTATGGGTACGACCCTATTGTAGTACCACTGTCTCCAGTAGAAGATAGAGCTGCATTTATTTTAAAAACGCTAGCACTTGAGTAATCAAGCGCAAGACATATTACAACAATATTGGGGTCACTCCACCTTTAGACCTCAACAAGCAGAAATCATTAAAAATGTGCTTGATGGAAATGATAGTATCGCATTATTGCCTACAGGTGGTGGGAAGTCCCTATGCTATCAATTACCAGCATTAATACTTGACGGGATTACGATAGTGGTATCGCCGCTTATCGCCCTTATGAAAGATCAAGTGATGACTTTGCAAGAAAAAGGAATCAAAGCCCTCTCAATCACCAGCGGAATTTCCTTTAGTGATCTAGACAGCTTACTAGATAATTGTATTTATGGAAATTATAAACTCTTATACCTCTCACCAGAGCGATTACAGCAAGACCTCGTAAGAGAAAGAATTAAACTCATGAATGTCTCTCTTATTGCGGTAGATGAGGCTCATTGTATTTCACAATGGGGACACGACTTTAGACCTGCATATAGACAAATCTCTCAACTACGCGCTCTCAAACCTTCGGTGCCATTTATAGCGCTTACGGCTACAGCAACACCTAAGGTGCTTAAAGACATTACAGAACAGCTAGAATTACAAGATCCACAATTATTTAAAACCTCCTATCACCGTCCTAACCTCACATACAATGTTGTGCAAGCAACAGACAAGTTTTATCAACTAGAAACAATCCTTGCAAATACAAAGGCTAGCGCTATCGTTTATGTGCGTAATAGAAAAGCTACATTAAACACCGCTCACTTTATAAAAGGTAGAGGCATCTCTGCCACTTCTTATCATGGTGGAATGTCTCGTGATGAACGTCACAAACAGTACCTAGCGTGGAGAAATAATAAAGTGCAAGTCATGGTTGGAACGAGTGCCTTTGGGATGGGTATTGATAAAGCAGATGTAGCAACTGTGGTACACTTAGAAATACCAGATAGTATAGAAAATTACTTTCAAGAAGCAGGAAGAGCAGGAAGAGCAGGACAACAATCGCAGGCAGTACTTCTTTACAATGAAAATGATGAAGTAAGGCTAGATAATCAGTTTATAAAAGTTATCCCTCAGGTAGCAGATATAAAAAAGATATATAAACACCTCAACAACTATTTTCAAATCTCTTATGGTGAAGGTCAAGAGACACTGCATCGTTTTAACTTTAGCGAGTTTTGTGCAACCTATAAGCTTCACACTATACTTACGTTTAATGCCCTTCAAACGCTTGATCGCAATAGTGTCATAAGCTTGTCACAAGAATTTACAAAACGCGCAACAATCAACTTTAAGGTAAATGACTTTGCACTTTCTTACTACTTAATACGCAATAATCAGCTAGATGATGTTGTGAAGGCGGTTCTTAGAACTTACGGAGCTGTTTTTGAACAAGTAACAAATATTAATTACAGTATCATAGCTACAAAGGCTAGTAAAACGATAGAACAAGTACATCAAGTTTTACTTACTCTTGAGAAAGATGACATTATAGATTATGAGCATCAAAACTATGATACCGCAGTCACCTTTCTTGTGCCTAGGGATGATGACAGAACAATAAACGTGATCGCTCCATATATCAAAGCACAAGCGAGTTACAAGAGAGACCAAGTAGAAGCAATAAAGACTTACCTTGCTACAGACAATGTTTGTAGAGCGATACAACTTATGCAGTATTTTGATGAAACATTAACCACACCTTGTGGTCACTGCGATGTATGCACAAATGCCACAAATCGAATTTCAAGAACTGCCATAGACAGTGCTATCATAGATATCTTAAGAGAAGGCCCAAAAACTTCTCGAGAAATATCACAACTAGACTACCCACAACAAGCTATAATTAATACGATTCGACTACTTTTGGATCAGAAAAAGATAGCCATTTTGGCAAATAACACCTACACCTTATTATGAGAGATTTACGCATAGTTTTTATGGGTACACCAGAGTTTGCTGTAACCATTTTAAATGGCCTACTAGAAGAAAAGTATAATGTAGTGGGAGTAATTACCGCTCCAGATCGCCCTGCAGGAAGAGGACAAAAAGTAAGAGAAAGTGATGTAAAGGCATTTGCTAAGACTAAAAACCTAAACATCTTGCAACCTACAAATCTTAAAAGCGAGGAGTTTTTAAAAGAATTAAAAGCTCTTAATGCAAACCTACAGATTGTAGTTGCTTTTAGAATGCTTCCAGAAGCTGTGTGGAAAATGCCGGCTTATGGAACCTTTAATCTTCATGCTTCTCTATTACCTCAATATCGTGGCGCTGCACCTATAAACTGGGCTATTATTAATGGGGATACAGAAACTGGAGTAACCACTTTCTTTATAGATGAAAAAATTGATACCGGTGAGATTATTTTACAAGAGAAACTTGCTATAGGTGACAAGGAAAATGCCGGCGCTTTACATGATCGCCTTATGATTGCAGGTAAAGACCTTGTAGTAAAAACTGTTAAAGCAATAGCGAGTGACGAAGTAACCACATTTGTACAAGACTCCTCAAAAGAATTAAAGACTGCTTACAAGTTACATAGTGAAAACACAAGAATAAACTGGGAAGCTCCTCTTCAAGATATTTACAATCACATAAGAGGCCTGAGCCCTTATCCAGCTGCCTACACTATGCTCGAAAATGGAGGAAAAGAGCAACGTGTAAAAATTTATAGCGCTTTCGCGAAAGCAGAAAAAGAGATGTTTATTCCATCTGGAGCAGTAACCCAAGTAGATGATCATCTAGCTATCGCAACGCCAGAAGGTTACATTTGCATCACCGAAATACAGCTCTCTGGGAAGAAAAAAATGGCTGTTAAAGACCTTTTAAACGGATACAAATTTGATAAAAATGCAAAAATGCGCTAAACCCTTGCTCCTATTGGTGTTAAGGGAATTATAAAAAGAGACTGCCTTTATCAACAATTGGCTTGACTTATTAACAAAAGCGCTCATTTCCCTTGCTATTGCTTGCATAGGCAATTAATTCGGATAAATTTGTTAGGGAATTAAGCATTTAGCTTAACCAACAATTTAATTAATTAACAATTTACATTATGAACAAATCAGAATTAATTGACGGAATGGCAGAGCACGCAGGTATCACTAAAGCTGCAGCAAAAAAAGCATTAGAATCTTTCTTAGGAGATGTTGAAAAGACTCTTAAAGATGGAGGACGTGTTTCTCTTGTAGGTTTTGGATCTTGGTCTGTTTCTAAGCGTAACGCACGTGAAGGAAGAAATCCACAAACTGGAAAAACTATTAAAATTGCAGCAAAGAACGTAGTAAAGTTCAAAGCTGGATCTGAGCTTGCAACTTCTGTAAACTAGTCAGTTTTAACTGTTATATAAAAAACGGGTAGCTCACGCTACCCGTTTTTTTTTGCTTTACACCGGCTTCTATTGAAAAGCGCAGTTTTATTGGTAATCCATTAGTGATGCATAACATTGTGGATTATTTCGTGATGGTAATAAAGGTTTTTAGAAAATTTTCGCGAAAGCGTAATTATATACTTTCTAAATATAGCAACTTACGAAATACAGTACAGCAAGTAGAAATGTAGACAAGGCAACTTTCTTAAGCTCAGGATCGAGTAATGCGTGTGCAGATGTATTTCTTACGGTAAACATATGCCTAACTAATGGTATAAAAGCGATGAGAGAGATACAATCGAAAATATGCGTAGCTGTAAGCAGTAAATAAGAAACCCAGCTTAAAAGCCCTAAGAGAAACAGCGCAGCATGATATTTTTCTGCTCCTGCTGCTCCTAAAACAACAGCAAGTGTGTTTTTACCTACCCGAGCATCTGCTTCACGATCTCTCATATTATTAAGATGCAACACCATAGTAGATAATGCACCTATAGTAAGCGCGGGAAGTATCTGTATAAAATTAATATACTGTGTAAATAGAAAGAAAGATCCTAGTACACCCACGAGACCGAAGAATATAAATACAAAAACATCTCCTAAGCCTCTGTAACCGTAGGCACTTTTTCCTACTGTGTACTTTATAGCAGATACGATAGCGGCAATTCCTAAAAGGAAGAATAAGACCGAAAGCAAGAAGTGATCTACGCCAAAAGAGACATAAATTAAGAGTAGTACTATGACCACGGTAATAATTGACGTAATTACGATTGCCTTCTTAAGATGTTGTGCCGTTAGAAGGCCGCTTTGCATGGCTCTTGCGGGCCCTACACGCTCTGCATTATCTGTTCCCTTAACCCCATCACCATAATCATTTGCATAATTAGATAAGATTTGAAAACCTAAGGTAGCAAGTATGGCTAGTATAAAAATACTCCAGTTAAATGCACCTTCTTGCATTGCAAGTCCGCCTCCTACAAGAATCCCAGCTATAGAAAGTGGTAAGGTACGAGGACGGGCGGCACTAAGCCAAACTTGGAATGAGGGCATAATATTTTTTAAGTGCGTAAATGTACTATTTTCTTTGGGCTTCTACCCTTCTCAAATTTCAAAAGGATTCACTAGCTTCGTAATGATTAAAAATAATCTCATGATGAATATAAAGTCTATAGTCGCACTACTCTTTGTTGTTGTTTCAATATCAAGCTGTAAAGAAAAAGAAACTACAGTAACGCAGGCTGAAGTGGAAAGAAAAACTCCTTTTCTCTGGGAAGCTTCAAATATGTATTTCCTACTTACAGATCGTTTTAATAATGGCGACACAAGTAATGATGTCAACTTTGATAGAACTCAAGAGAGTGCTGTACTTAGAGATTTTATGGGTGGTGACATCAAAGGAATCACACAGAAAATAGAAGATGGCTATTTTACAGATCTAGGGATTAATGCCATCTGGTTTACTCCAGTTGTAGAGCAAGTACATGGAGCAGTAGATGAAGGCACAGGTGTTACTTATGGTTATCACGGTTACTGGACCAAGGACTGGACTTCACTAGACCCTAACTTTGGTACAAGAGAGGACTTGCAAAAATTAATAAGCGCAGCACATCAAAAAGATATACGTATCGTTATGGATGTGGTACTTAACCACACAGGTCCAGTTACAGAGCAAGATCCATTCTGGGGTGAAGATTGGGCACGAGAAAATCCTAATTGTGCTTTCAGCACCTATGAAAACACTACTGCTTGCAGTCTTGTAGAAAACCTTCCAGACATCCTAACAGAGAGTGATCAAGAAGTCACACTTCCTACTACATTAGTAGCAAAATGGAAGTCTGAAGGACGTTATGATGAAGAAATGGCTGAGCTTGACTCTTATTTTGCAACAAATAACCTCAAGAAAACACCACGCAATTACATTATAAAATGGCTTACGGATTATATACGTGATTTTGGAGTAGATGCTTTTAGAGTTGATACTACAAAACATGTAGACGAAGCCTCATGGGTGGCATTAAGAGCACAAGCAGATAAAGCCTTTGCAGATTATAAAGCAAATAATGAAGACAAAGTGATAGATGATAATGACTTTTTCATGTTTGGAGAAGTGTATAATTACTCTATAGATAGAGGTCGTTCTTATGATTTTGGAGATAAAAAGGTAGATTACTTTGCAAATGGCTTTGACAATCTCATCAACTTCCAATTTAAATATGATGCTCAAGGAAGCTATGAACAGTTATTTAGCAAGTATGCAGCAATCAAGGATTCGATCTTTAGCGATAAGAGTTTTGTAAACTATGCTACCTCACATGATGATGGACAACCATTTGATAAAGACCGAAACAAAGCTATAGAAACAGGTACTAAGCTATTATTAACTACGGGGATATCTCAGGTTTATTATGGTGATGAAACTGCGAGAGAACTCACCATAGAAGGAACAAATGGTGATGCTACATTAAGGAGCTTCATGAACTGGGAAGATATTGAGAACAGCACTACAAATAATGTTCTTAGCCACTGGCAAAAGCTAGGTACATTTAGAAGAGATCACCCTTCGGTAGGTGCTGGTACTCACGAGATGCTAAGTGCAGCTCCTTATGTTTTTAAAAGATCATTTGATAAAAATGGTCTGACAGATACTGTGGTCATAGGATTAGACTTAAATATCGGGGTGAAAGAAATTCTGGTGGGTAACGCTTTCGCGAAAGCGCAAACTGTCAAGGACACCTACTCAGGACAAGAAGCTAGTATAATCGACGGCAAGATAACTCTTGATACTCCATATGATATTGTTTTACTAGAGGCTGTAAAAAACTAATCATCTAGCTGCTGAAGAAATGAAGCCAGCACTTGAGAAATCCCTAACTCCATAGAAGGACTTGTTATGGAGAGGTCCTTTACGTCAAAGTTTTCTTGAAATGAAGGAAAGCTAAAACTCTCTGCTATAACTCCTCCAAAACGAGGGGCAGTACTCTTCATATACTCAAGCGCAGAAGAAGCTCCTCTAGCCCCAGGAGAAGTACTCACTAAGAGGATTTTTTTATTTGCTAAGAAATTCCTGTCTGCACGAGAAAGCCAGTCTAGAATATTCTTAAAAAAGGCAGATATCATCCCGTTGTGCTCATTTACTCCTATGATAATACCAGAAGCCTCAGCAATCTTATTTTTTATGATTTGAACATCAATTGGAATTCCTCGTTCTTGTTCTAAATCTAAATTATACATAGGAATATCATAATCTAAAAGATGCAAACGCGCCGCGGGTTGAGATTGAATCGAATTGATAATATAATCTAGCAACATACTATTTATAGATGTTTTGCTATTACTTCCTGATAGTGCAATTATTGTTCCCATAGTTTCATAAAAAAAGCCACCCGAAGGTAGCTTTTTTTATTAACTATAAAAGTTCTTTTTAAAGACTCACTGTAAGCGTCGCAATCACTGATGTGTTATCACGGTCTACTGTAGCCTCATTTGTTAATCCTGTACTGTATAGAGAATTAGTGCGCTCTTGAGAGAATGTATCGTACGCTACGTCTAGTTTTATCTTTCCAAAATTATAACCAACTCCTGCAGAGTAACCAGATAAATCGCCTACTGTAGTCTCATCTTTAAACGGACTATCCTCATAGCGGTAACCACCTCTAAAACTCCATGCTTGAGATCTAATTTCTCCTCCAAGTTTATAAGAATTTACTGGTTGTAATAAATTATCTATTGCTGCATTTTGAGCATTAAAGAAAGAGTCGCTTTCTGGTCTAAAGCTTAGGTTTGTATAATCTTTATAAGAATAATCAAAGCTTAATAAACCTTGCTGTCCAAAAAGATATGCCACACTTCCTGTATATTTTCCAGGAGTTTTAATTTCATAATCCTCATAGATATTAGTTACCCTAGGGTTAATCACTGTATTGAACACTCCTGCATCATCTATTGCAGTAGTAGAAACACTTTGATTAGTCTCTTCGCTTATAGTTGTCCACGTAGGTGAATCATAAGTAAAACCAACCCTTAAGTTTTCTCCAGCTTTATAAATACTTCCTAATTGAAAAGAAAACCCGCTACCTATGGTTCTTAAATTATTTTCAAAACGTATGTCAGTAATATTTGTAAAACCTTCATCTGCCCCAACATTGTTTGATTCAAACAAAACTGTAGACTGATTATAATCAATAAAGTGAGAATTTAAATTTAGACCTAAATAAAGATTTTCATCATACTGAGCTCCTATATTAAATGACGCTTTACCACTATAACCCGATGATGCAAAGATGTACTCTTGGTCATAATTTTCGGCAACGGTATTTACAAAATACTCAGTATTACTTAAATCATTTGATACAGGATCCAAAATAAATGATTGAAATCCTAATAATGCTTGTTGAGCTCCAAAACCTTCAGTCTCTCCAAGAAATTGATACAAATCAGCTACCGATTCACCATCAACAGTTTCAAGCAAGTCAAGCGGCACTCCCTGTGCAAAGTCACTAAAGTAACTGGAAATAGAATTTGTATTATTTCCGACAGCTGTATACTGATTATCAAGATTTGATGTTCGATCATAATTGAAGCTAAGAGAAACTTTATTCCACTTAGAATTACCTGAACCTCCTATAATAAATACACCTCCAGCCTGATTTATAGATAAATCAGAGTCCGAAACGTTTGTAGTGTTGCCTAAATATCTAGTATCATTATCGTAGTTATCATTAACGATAGAAAGTGATACTGTACCTCTGGTAAATACAGCACTCGCTGCAGGATTATCTCCTATTGCACTTAAATCTCCACCCAAAGCACCGAAGGCACCTCCCATGGCTCTATAACGAGCTGTTCCTGTCACATTTGATGACGTATATAGAAGTGCATCAGAAATAGTCTGTCCGAAAGATGTTCCCGTAGCCACTAATGCCGCTATTAAAATTAATTTTTTCATATATAAAACTTATGTTGTAAACTATATCAATTATCCTCTACGCCCACCGCTTCTTCCAGAAGATCTTGACGACGATCCGCTACTGCTTCTTGACGAAGAAGAAGATCGAGAGTAAGAACTACTTCTTGATGAAGATCTGCTAGGCGTGGCTGCTGGTCTTGATGGTCTCGAGGCTGGTCTTGATTTAGTTCCGCTAGGTCTTACCGGACGTGAAGGTCTAGATTGAGTACCAGATGGTCTTGAAGGACGACTTGGTCTTGTTGTATTAGGTCTACCTCTTGTTACACCATCTCGATTTGCACTTGTAGGTCTACCTCCTCTAATTCCATCTCTGTTAGTACTTGAAGGTCTTCCTCTAGTAACACCATCACCATTAGTAGATGATGGTCTAGCTCCTATAACACGAGTACTTGTACCTCTATTTCTAGAATATGTATTTCTACTTGTAGGACGTGTTGTTCTTCCAGAAGCCGAACGTAAACGAGATCTTGAAGATGAGATAGCATTTATTGCATTACCTCTTCTACCTATATTTGCGACAGAAGATCTTCTACCTGCATTGTAAGCTACACGACCTCTATAATTTCTACCATAATTAGGGTAGTAGTTATTATTAAAATTATTACCATGGTAAAAGAATGGGCGATTATATGCGTACCCGTATCCTCCATAACCATAAAATGGGTTAATAAATCCTCTATTAAAGCCGTAACCCCATGGTGACCAGAATCCGCCTCCCCAAGCATTTCCGTAGAATCCTCCGCCCCATCCGTAACCGTAGCCTCCAAAGCCTCCCCAGTTATTGAATCCCCAAAAAGGCGTATTGTTATAAATATTAACTTCTACATCTTGAGCTTCATCTCCCCAGGCTGCATAGCCCGTATTAGTTTCAAAACTAGCTCCATCAACATAGATTTCTGTCCCAGCCTCTGAAGAATAGGAGTCTATATCAGTAAATATAGCACCATCTTCCTCTAAATCGCTAAGCTCCTCCACACCTTTCTCGAAGTAATTCTTATAAACTTGAGAATTTGATCCATTAGAAACTTCTTGATTAGAATTACTTACCACATCAGTTTGAGAACTACTATAAATCCCGTCTTCATCATAAAAATTCTGACTAGAACCACAACCTATCATAAGTACTGAAGTGACAGCTACAAATGACAAATTCTTCGTGGTGCGTATAAGAGAAGTATAAAATTCCATATCAATAATGTTTTAATTGTTGCTTGATTCAAAAATACCTAATTTCGCTAGGTATTTTTACAACCAAATTAACACAACATTTGTGCCAAAATAAGTTTTATGGGCAAGAACCTCACAAAAAGAAGTGAAGATTATTCTAAATGGTATAATGAATTAGTAGTTCAAGCAGACCTAGCAGAAAACTCAGCGGTGCGCGGCTGTATGGTTATCAAACCATACGGATATGCTATCTGGGAGAAAATGCAAGCAGAACTTGATCGCATGTTCAAAGAAACAGGACATGAAAACGCATATTTCCCGCTATTTGTTCCTAAAAGCCTTTTTGAAGCAGAAGAGAAAAATGCAGAAGGATTTGCAAAGGAATGTGCAGTAGTTACACACTACAGATTAAAAACAGATCCTGAAGACTCTAGCAAACTTATAGTTGACCCCAATGCAAAATTAGAGGAAGAACTTATCGTTCGACCTACTAGTGAGGCTATTATATGGAATACTTATAAAGGATGGATTCAATCATATAGAGACCTTCCACTATTAATAAACCAATGGGCAAACGTAGTACGCTGGGAAATGCGAACTCGCCTATTCTTAAGAACCGCAGAGTTCTTATGGCAAGAAGGCCATACAGCGCACGCAACTAAGCAAGAAGCACTTGTAGAGGCAGAATTGATGAATAACATCTATGCAGAATTTGCTGAGAATTTCTTAGCGATTCCTGTAGTTAAAGGTGTAAAGACAGAAAGTGAACGTTTTGCCGGGGCAGATGAAACCTTTTGTATCGAAGCACTTATGCAAGATGGGAAGGCCTTACAAGCTGGCACATCACACTTTTTAGGTCAAAATTTCGCGAAAGCGTTTGATGTGAAATTTACAACAAACCAAGGAAAACAAGAGCATGTATGGGCAACATCTTGGGGTGTATCTACACGCCTCATGGGAGCGCTTATAATGACCCACAGTGATGATCAGGGACTTGTTTTACCTCCTAATCTCGCCCCGTTTCAAGTAGTAATTGTACCAATATATAAAGGACAAGAACAACTTGATGCGATATCTCAAGTGGCAAATGAAATTGTACAAGACCTCAAACTTCACGGAGTTTCTGTAAAGTTTGACAATCGTGATACACATAAACCAGGTTGGAAATTCAACGAGTATGAGCTCAAGGGTGTTCCTTTAAGAATAGGAATAGGACCTAAAGACCTCGAGAAACGAACAGTAGAACTTGCTAGGCGCGATACTCTCACAAAGGAGTTTGTAGCCAAAGAGGATATTGTAGAGACTGTAGTAGACCTTCTTAAAGAGATACAAGAAAACCTATACACAAAGGCAAAAAACTATAGAGATACACACGTAACGCCTGTAAATGACTTTGAAGAGTTTAAAGAAGTTCTTGAAACTAAAGGTGGCTTTCTAAGTGCTCACTGGGACGGAACAGTAGAAACTGAAGAAAAAATAAAACAGATTACAAAAGCAACTATAAGATGTATACCTATGGATGCTGTTGAAGAAGAAGGAAAATGCGTTTTTTCTGGCGCTCCTTCTAATCGTAGAGTACTGTTTGCCAAGGCTTATTAAAATTTTTTAAAAAAAAGTTTGAAATTGGCTTGCAACATCTAGAAATATGTTTATTTTTGCATCCGCAATTTAAACGTTGTTCTAGGCCCGTTCGTCTATCGGCTAGGACGCATGGTTTTCATCCATGTAAGAGGGGTTCGATTCCCCTACGGGCTACACATTTTGAATTAATGAATTCTGAAGGTAACACTTCAGAATTTTTCTGGCCCGTTCGTCTATCGGCTAGGACGCATGGTTTTCATCCATGTAAGAGGGGTTCGATTCCCCTACGGGCTACAATTTTTATAATTACTAGAAAAAACAATAATGGCAAATCACAAGTCAGCTTTAAAGAGAATTAGAAGCAACGAAGCTAAGCGTCTTAGAAATCGTTACCAACACAGAACGACTCGTAACGCGATCAAAAGACTACGCGATATGACTGAGCAAAAAGATGCACAGGCTTTATATCCTGCTGTAGCTTCTATGATTGACAAGTTAGCTAAACGTAATATCATTCATGATAACAAGGCAGCTAACCTTAAGTCTAAGCTTGCAAAGCACGTAGCAGCTCTTTAATAGCACTACGATTACGATATACAGAGAACTTCTATATTTCTATAGGGGTTCTTTTGTTATTTACGAAGTAGATAGGTGTTACTAGCGCTTTCGCGAAAGCAACACTCCACTACAACTTTTACATACTGAAATTAATACCGCAAGAATTTCTTGCAACTGATTAGGCTAACCTCTGACGATACGCGTGAATGTTGCCCTAATGTAAAACCACTTTAATATCCATAAAATGGAAGATTTAGTAAAATTCGTACAAGACGAATTCATCCCAAAAAATGATTTCCCAACCTTTTCTGCTGGTGACACAATTACAGTGTACTACGAAATTAAGGAAGGTGAAAAAAGTAGAACACAGTTCTTTAGAGGAGTTGTGATTCAATTAAGAGGAACTGGAAGAACTCAAACATTTACAATCCGTAAAATGTCTGGTACTGTTGGTGTGGAACGTGTATTCCCACTTAACCTTCCTGCAATCCAAAAGATTGAAATAAACAAGAAAGGTATTGTACGTCGTGCACGTATCTTTTACTTTAGAGGTCTTACTGGTAAGAAAGCTCGTATTAAAGAAAGACGTGGCGCTTAAGCTACCACAATATTTTACTAAAAAGCTCCATCATAACGATGGAGCTTTTTTTTTGGATACAATCTTAACAATTGGAACGTTCTAGAGTGTTAGAACCTGAATACAATCATAGTACAACGTCACTTATACAAACAGACAATTAATACCTAATAAGCTATATTGATAAGTAATAAACTATTTCAAGAACAAACCTTGACAATCATATTATAGATTAATCACAAAAAGATGCAGCCCTTCAACACCAAAAGCAAATAAGTATCCACGACTTCAGAAAGCATCAATTAATCACTTTAACTACTCAAATGGATTTGACACGCAATTAATTATTAAATTCTTGATAATTATCACAGTATTCACACTCCTTATCATTGCAAATAACCTTAGTGATTTGGTATATTTGCTAGGCTCGACTTACGAGTAATTTTCAATAGATTTACTAAACAAATATCTTCTAAATGGCAACAGAAAAGACCACTATAAAATACACACTCACGGATGAAGCTCCTATGCTTGCTACGCATTCATTTCTTCCTATTATAAAACGTTTCACCAAGTCTTCTAATATTGATATGGAGCTAGTGGATATTTCTCTAGCTGGTCGTATCGTTGCAAATTTTCCAGATAACCTGACAGAAGATCAAAAACAAGAAGATGCATTACAAGCGCTAGGCGAACTAGCAAAAAAACCAGAAGCAAACATCATCAAGCTTCCTAACATCTCTGCTTCTATACCTCAGCTTACCGCTGCTATAAAGGAATTACAGAGTGATGGATATGATATACCAGATTTTCCAGAAGAACCAAAAACTGACGAGGAAAAATCTATACGCGCTAGATATGCAAAAGTGCTAGGTAGTGCTGTAAACCCAGTATTACGTGAAGGTAACTCAGACCGAAGAGCACCTAAGCCAGTAAAGCAATATGCGAGAAACAACCCACACAGTATGGGTGCATGGAGTGAAGATTCTAAAACTCACGTCGCGACGATGTCTCACGGAGATTTTAGAAATAATGAAAAATCTGTTACCATAAAAGAAGCAGGTAATGTGCGTATTGAACACGTAGCTGCAGATGGAACTGTTACTGTTCTTAAAGCCAACACACCAGTTCTAGCAGAAGAAATTATAGACGCTTCTCTTATGGAGAAGAAAGCTTTGATTTCTTTCCTTGAAGAGCAAGTGGTTGATGCAAAAGAAAAAGACATTCTCTTCTCCCTTCACATGAAGGCGACTATGATGAAGGTTTCTGACCCTAAGATATTTGGACACGCAGTACGTGTGTTTTTTGCACCAGTGTTTGAAAAGTACGCAACTACTTTTGATAAATTAGGAGTAGATGTAAATAATGGATTTGGAGACTTAATTTCTAAAATTGACGAATTACCATCTTCAGAAAAAGAAGAAATTCTAGCTGCTATAAAAGCTTGTTATGATGCAAGACCAGATCTTGCAATGGTAAATTCTGATAAAGGAATTACAAACCTACATGTTCCTAGTGATGTTATCATAGATGCATCCATGCCAGCAATGATACGTGCATCTGGTCAAATGTGGAATGCAGAAGGAAAACAACAAGATACAAAAGCCGTAATTCCGGATAGTAGTTATGCTGGGGTTTTCCAAGAAACTATAGATTTCTGTAAAAGACACGGAGCTTTTGACCCTACAACAATGGGTACCGTTCCTAACGTAGGTCTTATGGCTCAAAAAGCTGAAGAATACGGATCTCACGATAAAACTTTTGAAATACCAACAGCTGGAGTAGTACGTACAGTAGATGACGCAGGAAATACATTAACAGAACACAAGGTTGAAGAAGGTGATATCTGGAGAATGTGTCAAGTAAAAGACGCTCCTATCCGTGACTGGGTCAAGCTTGCTGTAAGTCGAGCGAGAGCTACGGGTGTTCCTGCTATATTTTGGCTAGATCAAGAAAGAGCACATGATGCGCAACTTATTAAGAAAGTAAACCTTTACCTAAAAGATCACGATACTGATGGTCTTGATATTCAAATCATGTCACCAGTACTTGCTACACGTTTCTCTTTAGAACGTATCAAGAATGGACAAGATACTATCTCTGTAACAGGAAATGTACTTCGTGATTATAACACAGATTTATTCCCTATTCTAGAAGTAGGAACTAGTGCAAAGATGCTATCTATCGTTCCTCTTATGAATGGTGGAGGATTATTTGAAACTGGAGCTGGAGGATCTGCTCCTAAGCATATCCAGCAGTTTCTAGAAGAAGGTCACCTGCGTTGGGATTCTCTTGGAGAATTCTTAGCACTAGCAGTATCTCTAGAGCATGTAGCAACTAGCCGTGGTAATAATCGCGCTCAAGTTCTTGCAGACACGCTAGATGAAGCAACGATTAAATTCTTAGAAAACAGAAAATCTCCTTCTCGTAAAGTAAACGAGCTCGATAACCGTGGTAGTCACTTCTATCTTGCACTTTACTGGGCACAAGGACTTGCTGCACAGACTGTAAATGCTGACCTAGCTTCAGAGTTTGCACCTGTAGCTAAGGCTATGGAGGACAATGAGCAAACTATTATTAATGAGCTTAACGCGGCACAAGGTAGCCCTCAAGATATAGAAGGTTACTATAGTGTAAGTAGTGAGAAAACATTTGCAGCTATGCGACCAAGTACGACATTTAATGCAATTATCGATTAAATTATAACGCTTTCGCGAAAGCGTACAAAGCTATTTAAAAGCCTCTTCTAGACAGAAGAGGCTTTCATTTTTTTAACAAGTTTAATTAAATTATTGTCGTTAGCTTTACTCAAAACTATAACATGAAAAAGTTCTTTACTTTACTCTTTCTCTTAGGAGTTACTCAGCTTTCATTGAGTCAAGAAAAGTACACACTCAGTGGTACAATCACCGATAATTCAAGTAATGAGACTTTAATTGGTGTAAGCATATTATTTCCAGAATTAAATGATGGTGTAGTTACAAATTCTTATGGGTTCTACTCCATTACATTGCCCGAGGGAATCTATCAATTACAAGTAAGCTACTTAGGATATACAGATGTAATTGAAACGGTAAATCTCACAAGTGACATACGTCGCAATTTTAAACTCACTCCATCTGAAGAATTGCTTAACGAGGTTGTTATAGAAGAAAAAGTAGAGCGAGTGCGTATACGTAACCTCAAATGAGTGTAAATGCATTAAGTGCGGCTACGATTAAACAAATTCCCGTAGTGCTTGGCGAAGCAGATGTTATTAAAGCAATTTTATTACTTCCTGGAGTTACAAGTGCTGGTGAGGGTGCTTCCGGGTTTAACGTGCGCGGTGGTGCGGCAGATCAAAATTTAATCCTACTTGATGAGGCCACTATATTCAACTCCTCTCACCTCTTCGGGTTTTTCTCAGTGTTTAACCCTGATGCGATTAAAGATTTAAAACTTTACAAAGGCGGAATCCCTGCACGTTATGGTGGTCGAGTCTCATCTGTATTAGACATTTATCAAAAAGAAGGTAATAGCAAAAATGTAAAAGTAAGCGGAGGAATAGGCGCTGTCGCAAGTAGATTACTTGTAGAAGGACCTATTGTAAAGGACAAAGCTGCGTTTCTACTAGGAGGACGAGCGTCATATGCTCATTTATTTTTACCCTTATTTGATATAGACAACAAGGCATACTTTTATGACCTCAACACTAAGATTAACTACAATATAAATGACAACAATAGTTTATATCTCTCAGGGTATTTTGGTAGAGATCTCTTTAGTATAGATGATAGTTTTAAAAATGTTTACGGCAACGCCGTAGGCAATGTGCGATGGAACCACATATTTTCTGACAAACTCTTTTCTAACGCCTCCCTGATTTATAGTGACTATTATTATGGTTTAGATCTTGACTTTGTAGGCTTTGAGTGGAACTCAGGTATCAACAACATTAACCTTAAGTACGATCTTACTCATTACTTGAATGATAAAATGAAGATTTACTCTGGGATAAATAATCTATACTACACATTTAATCCTGGCCGCATAAAACCTAATGGACCAGATTCTGGTATTATAGAAGAGCAACTCACAAAAAAATATGCAAATGAGTTTGCAGCCTACGTTGATGTTGAGCACAAATTGTCTAAAGACCTCACTGTAGAATACGGCCTGCGATACAGTAATTTTACACGCCTTGGTCAAGATGAGATCAATATATATAGAGATAATCAAGCTGTCACTTTTGATCCATTTTTGTTAATTTATAAAAGTGAAGACCCAATAGGTACAGATACTTCCTTATCAAGGAGTGACAAGCTTGCAACTTTTAATTCATTAGAGCCTAGAGTTGCTGCATCTTACGCCTTTAATGATGATACCTCTATAAAGGCCAGTTACACAAGACTCGTTCAATACCTTCATTTATTATCAAATACAAGCTCCCCTACTCCATTAGACATATGGACACCTAGCGGTCAATTTATACAACCTCAAAAACTAGATCAATATGCTTTAGGATATTTTAAAAATTTTGAAGTTAAAAACACAGAATACACACTAGAAACAGAGGCTTTTTATAAAAATATTGATGGCAGAGTAGATTATATTGATGGCGCACAACTTATCGCAAATGATGCTATTGAGCAAGTAGTATTACAAGGCGAAGCAAGAGCATACGGCTTAGAATTTTTGTTAAGAAAAAATGATGGCGACCTTAAAGGATTTATATCATATACACTCTCAAAATCTGAGCAGCGTACCCCCGGGAGAAATGAAAATGAGTTAGGTATTAATAGAGGTCAATGGTATAACACCCCTTATGACAAAACTCATGACATCTCTATGAATCTAAGCTATGAACTCAGTAAGAAGTGGAAATTTGGTAGTAACTTCCTTTTTCAAACAGGACAGCCTACAAATTTCCCCGTAGGACAATTTGAGTTTCAAGGTATTGTTATTCCAACATATGGTCCTCGCAATAAACAACGATTGCCATCTTATCATAGACTGGACTTAAGCGCAACGCTAACTCCTAGTGCAAATGAAGGTCGCTCATGGCAATCCGAATGGATTTTTAGTCTTTATAACGCTTACAATAGACGAAATGCTGCTTCAATTAACTTCAGGCAAAATGCAGAAACTGGAAACAATGAGGCCATTAGAACTTCTATTTTTGGAGTAATACCAGCAGTAACTTATAATTTCAAATTTTAAGATTATGAAATATTTCTTTTTAACCCTCGCACTACTTTTTGTTGCTACTTCTTGTGAAGATGTAGTAGATGTAGATCTAGAAAATGAAGATCCACGACTCATTGTAGATGCACTTATTAGAATAGATACTGCACAAAATCTAACAGATGCAACTATAAAAGTTTCTTTATCATCTTCATTTTTTGGAGCTATAGAGCCTGCCTCAATTGAAAATCTAGAATTAAGAAAAGAAAATGATGGCAGTAGTGTTCCATACGAGCCTATTCCGGGTTCTCCTGGGTCGTATAGACCTTTTAGCACAACAACTTCTCCTGTATCAGATAATAAAATTGTCACGAGCTGGTTTGAAGACGAGAGTGACTTTCTTTTGTATGTTACTTACCAAGATCAATTATATCTAGCAAGAACTTCATTTGCGCCTTCTTCTCCTATTGATTCTGTCACTCAGGGTGATGGAGGACTCTTTGACGAAGATGACAAGGAAGTTATTGTTGCATTTACAGATATTGACGCTCAAGAAAACTATTATCTCTTTGATTTCGGCTTTAATGAATTCTTACCTACCGAAGACCGCTTTTATGAGGGACAACAATTTGAGTTCTCTTATTTTTATGATGCAGAAGATACTGGTATAGCAACGGGAGACGAAGTAAACATTAGTATTCTGGGAGCTACAGAAGACTTCTTCAACTACATGAATGGTCTCGTAGAACAGAGTCAGCAGGGAGATAATGGACCTTTTCAAACCCCAACAGCCACCGTAAGAGGAAACTTTCTTAATGTAACAGATATAGACAACATAGATCAGTTTGATAACGTAAATAGACCAGATGCTTTTATCTTAGGCTACTTCTCGCTATCACAAGAATTTACGACAAGCTTCGTTATAGATGAGTAATTTTCTTTTTACGCTTTCGAGAAAGCGTACTAATAACATACTTCTACATTTTATTTTATTACTTGATTACCTACATTAGCCCTTATGATTAAAAGTATTTTATCCTTTACATTATTTGTAGTTACAACCACGCTTCTATTCTCACAGCAAGATATACCCCAAGACTATTTTGTTAATCCGCTAGATGGGCAGCTAGTCCTTGCTGGAAGTTTTGGAGAACTGAGAAGTAATCACTTTCATAGTGGGTTAGATTTAAAAACACAAAGAAGAGAAGGGCTACCAGTGTATGCATCGGCGGCAGGTACGGTTACACGCATTAAGATATCGCACTATGGTTATGGGAAGGCCATTTATGTTACACATCCTAATGGGTACACTACCGTTTATGGACACCTTCAAAAATTTTGTGATGAGATAGAAGAATTTGTAAAAAATGCTCAGTATAAAAAAGAAAGCTTTGAGATAGAGCTTTTCCCTAAAAAAGGCGAACTAGAGATAGGTCAAGGTGAGATTTTGGCATATAGCGGTAACACTGGAAGCAGCGGCGGACCGCATTTACATTTTGAAATCAGAGATGCAAATGAACGCCCTATGAATCCATTTTTGTTTGGACTTACTGCGAAAGACACGCGTAAACCTACTATTAATGAACTACGCGCGTACCCTTTGAGAGAAAATGCATCTATTAATCAAAATGCAAATCCAGTGTCTGTGAGACTCACACAAAAGCCTGATGGCAGCTACCTCGCCGAAAATCTTAAAGCATATGGAGAAATAGGTTTTGCAATAGGCACCATAGATCAACAAGATTTGGCCAATAACAAAAATGGTATATACGCTATTACCACAGCTGTAAATGGTCAAGAAAACTTTGAAGTTACTATGGATAAATTTTCATTTGCAGAGACTCGCTACCTCAACAGAATGATTGACTACGGCTTATATAAAGACAAGCGCAAAAGGGTTCAAAAACTCTTTATAGAAAGAAACAATCCATTGAGTATTTACACTAAACAAGTAGATAATGGTATCCTTGATATAATAGATAGTCTATCTTATCAATATCAAATAAATGTACGTGACTATGCAGGTAATAATGTAATCATTAACGTACCTATCACGGGTAAAAAAGAAACGATAACACCTGCTGACAAAAGTGCAATAAAGGATTATGTCTATAGTGACCAAGGATATACATACAATGACGGCAAATTTGACGTTTATATTCCAAAAGGTGCATTATATGAAGATACTTTTCTCAATTTAAAAACAGAAGGAGACAAACTTACATTGCATGAAGATTTAATCCCTGTACATAAAAACATCACAATCTCTTATGACTTATCTGGTTACAACGAAGACGATCGAGATAAGCTTTATTTGGGAAGAATAGGCTATAAAGGCGACGTTTATTACAGTAATACCAGAATAAAAGACAATAAATTACAAATAAGTACACGTACATTAGGCGATTATACGATAGCAAAAGATACAGACTTACCTATTGTAAAAGCCATAAACGTTACAAAAAGTAAATGGATGTCTAAGTACAGATATCTCAAGTTTGAAATAACAGATCTTACTAGCGGCATTAAAGGCTATAGAGCTACTGTAAATGGGAACTACATTCTACTCGAATATGACCCAAAGACTAAGCGCCTTACTCATGATTTTAATGACAACGTGGTGACAGACACAAAAAACAATCTAAAACTTATTGTAACTGACAATGTAGGAAATAGTACTACATTTGAAACTACCTTCTTTAGAAAATCTTCCATTTGAAAAAAAACTACATATTCCTAATAATTACGTTTCTAATGGCTACGGCTACTAGTCTAGCACAAACTGCTATCCTACGAGGCATCGTAATTGACGACAAGAACACTCCAATTCCTGGAGTATCTGTTTCCTATGGAACGGATGGAACAACTACAAACGACAATGGTTTTTACCTACTAGAAATACCTTCAGGTGAGGAAGTAACTATAAACTTCACCTATGTAGGCTTTAAGAAAATAACGCAACCTTTTAACCTCTCCCCTAATGCTGAAGTAGAGTTTAATCCAGTGTTGAAAGAGGATGTAGAGCAACTAGGAACTGTAATTATAACGGCAACTACACAACAACGCGTTGAGGGTGTTGTGACAATATCTCCCGAAGTTATTAGAAAAACACCTGGAGCAAATGCTGGAGTAGAAAATTTATTAAAATCCTTACCGGGCGTAAGTAACAATAACGAGCTGAGCACACAATATTCTGTACGTGGTGGCAACTTTGATGAGAATCTCGTATACGTAAATGAGATAGAAGTGTACAGACCTTTCTTGGTAAGATCTGGACAACAAGAAGGATTGAGTTTTGTAAACAGTGATCTCGTCCAAAATGTGGCTTTTAGTGCCGGTGGCTTTCAAGCAAAATATGGAGATAAATTATCCTCGGTTTTAGATATAAGCTATAGAAGGCCTACATCTTTTGCCGCTAGTGTAGACGCAAGTTTACTAGGAGGAAGTATATCTGGTGAGGGAATAACAAAAGATGGTCGTTTTACAGCACTCGCAGGTATACGCTACAGAGACAATAGCTTGCTTGTAGATGCAAAGCAGACAGAAACAAACTTTAGACCCCGTTTTTTTGACGCGCAGACCTTCTTGACCTATAAGTTTTCAAATAAATTTCAATTGGACTTTCTAGGAAATATTGCTGTAAATAAATACGATTATGAGCCACTTACGAGGCAGACTAATTTTGGAACGCTAGCAGATCCTAGAGCGCTTGTTGTTTTTTATGAAGGTCAAGAAAAAGATAAATATGAGACCTACTTTGGAGCATTAAAAGGAACTTATGAACTTAATGAGCATACGACATTAAAACTATTAGGCTCTGCATATCACACACAAGAGCAAGAGTATTTTGACATTTTTGCAAATTACCGTTTGGGAAGACCTAACACTAACATAGGAGATGAAAATCTAGGAGAAGTAGAATTTACTCAAGGTATAGGTTCTCAACTTACTCATGCACGTAATGATCTTGACGCACTATTTATTAATCTAGAGCACAAAGGAACATACTTAAAAAACGACGATCAGCTCGATTGGGGAATTAAATATACTAGAGAAGATATACGAGACCGTCTTGAGGAGTATGAAGTAATAGATTCGGCTGGGTTTTCAATTAGACCTCCCATAAGTGAATTTGTAAACCAGCAACCTTATGAAGCTTTTGACGCTCCTCTCGAACCCTTTACAAATATAAGAGCACGCAACAATGTTCAAATTGATCGCATCTCTGCTTATGGTCAATACAGTAAAAGAATAGATTGGGGAGAACGTGAAGTGTGGATTAATGCAGGAGTAAGAGCCCAACAATGGACTGTAAACGGTGACGGTATAGAAAGTAACACGCAAACTATAGTGAGCCCTAGAGCTCAGATAAGCTTAAAACCAGGCGGAAGTGAGGATATGATCTTTAGGCTATCAGGAGGTCTGTATGCACAACCTCCACTCTATCGTGAGTTAAGAGATTCACTAGGTCAAGTACGCCCAGAAGTAAAAGCTCAAAAATCTTATCATATTGTAGCTGGACACGATTGGAGCTTTAATATGTGGGAACGTCCTTTTAAACTAGTTACAGAAGCTTATTACAAAGGACTTACTGACGTAAATCCATATACCTTAGAAAATGTACGCATAAGATATAGAGCGACTAATAATGCCACTGCTCGATCGTACGGTCTAGATACAAGGCTTAACGGTGAGTTTGTACCGGGAACTGAAAGTTGGATAAGTCTTGGCATATTACGCACAGAAGAAAATATAGATAATCAAGGCTATATACCTCGACCTACAGACCAGCGATTAAAGGTTGCTTTCTTATTTCAAGATTATGCTCCTAGTATACCAAATCTTAAATTATACATTAACATGGTATATCAAACAGGATTACCTGGAGGATCTCCAAGTTATGCAGACCCATATCAATTTGCAGAGCTACCGAGATTACGAGATTACTTTAGATCAGATATCGGTATAAACTATGTCTTCACAGATGCAACAAAGCCATACCCAAAGGGACACTGGCTTCATGTATTTAAAGATCTAACTGCGGGATTTGAAATCTATAATATATTTAATAGACAAAACTCGATTACAAATACCTTTGTAAGAGATGCTAGTACGAGACAACAATTTGCAATCCCTAATTTTCTATCACCTAGAGTCTTTAATGTAAGAATGTCTGCAAAGTTCTAAATTAGGCAGGAACGCCCTCTAGAAATTCTTTTAAAATTTCTATCACATAATCCACATCGGCTTTTGTGTTATATTTTGAGAACGAAAAACGCACACTAGGCTTTCCTAAATCTTCTCCCGATAAAACTTCTTGCAATACATGCGAGCCCTTGTCGCTACCACTTTGACAAGCACTTCCTTTAGAACAAGATATACCTTTCATATCTAGTTGAAATAACAGTAAAAGTGCCTTTTCTGAGGCTATGGGTAAACAAACATTAAGTAAAGTATATGTGCTTTTTTCTGGATTAGAACAATTACCATTAAGCTTAGCTTTAGGAATTTCTTGTTGTAACCTTTCGGTGAAATAGTCTTTTATGCCCCTCACATAAGCGCTTTCCTCTTCTAGATTATTATAAGCATATTCCATTGCTGTTTCTAATCCAGCAATATTATGAACTCCTTCTGTTCCAGCTCTTAATCCTCTTTCTTGAGATCCGCCATAGATTAAAGGTCTGAGACCACTATTTTTTCTCACAAAAGCAAACCCTACTCCTTTAGGTCCATGAAATTTGTGGCCTGCAGCAGCGACAAAATCTACAGGTATCTTCTGGAGGTCTACATCATAGTGACCTATACTCTGTACCATATCACTATGTACTAATGCCCCGTATGATTTACACATAGTCGCCACAGCTTCTATATCAATCATATTACCTACTTCATTATTTACATGCATTAAGCTCACAAGCGTTTTGTCTTCACTTGATTTTAGCATTTCTTCTAGATGCTTCTCATCTGGAGTTCCGCAACTTTTTAAGTTTACGTATTCTAGTTTGATATTGTTAGTACGCGCTGCTTCTTCGGCAGCATGAAGCACAGCATGGTGCTCTATGCGTGAAGTAATTATGCGCTGTATTCCTAAATCACGGGCTGCGCTATTGATTACAAGGTTATCTGCCTCTGTACCTCCAGAAGTAAAGAATATTTCTCCAGCAGATACATTTAAAATCTTAGCTACGGTCTTTCGAGCATTTTCAACAATACTTTTAGCGCTACGTCCTACTGCATGAGTAGACGATGGATTTCCAGACACATCGCGCATAACCTCCATCATTCTATCGAGTACTTCTTCTCTTATTTGAGTAGTTGCTGCGTTATCAAAATAAACCTTAGACATAAACGTTATTCATTAGGGATTTTAGCACAAAAATAACCAAAATAACTCGGGACTGCTCGATAGGTGTCTATTTGGTTATTAGAAATTGTAGAGTTAAACGATCATTCTAATAGCTGCTTTTTAGAAAGTAAATAACATTTTCGCGAAAGCATATTTCAAACACTTTGTCCTATTTTTGCATTAAACATTATATCTATGAAAAAGCTCACGCTTTTACTTGCTCTTATATTTTTGATTACATCGTGTGATGATGGCGACGTTATTGTTACAGAATTAGATTTTGACGATGTTGAGTTACAACGATGTGAAAATGTAAATGATGTTACTAACTATGTGTTTTATAAGACTAAGTCGAGTACTAATGAGGCACTTGCTTTACAATTTGAGACAGGCGAACCTATATTTACAGAAGTAAATACTTCGTATTCTATACTACTTTCGGGCACAGACCAATACTCATACCGTGTATTTAATGGAGATCCAAGTGACTATTTTTGTAATGCGATACCACCTACAAGCCCTGTGGTACAAGAAGAATTTATAAGTACAGATGGTCTGGTAGAAATATTTTCTAGTGGTACAGAGAGTGATGCAGATTCTATACCTACAGAAGTGGAGGACCCAACACTATTAGTAGATACAGATCTTGACGGAATCCTTGATTACTTAGATTTTGATGATGACGGAGATAATGTTCCCACTCTTTTAGAATTAGGAACAGACTTTACTATAGAAGGAAATACAATTTTAATGGCTCGCGATTCTGACGGCGATGGCATTCCAGATTATCTAGATGATGACGATGATGGTGATGGCATTCTTACAAGAAATGAAGATTTAAATAGTGATTTAAACCCAAACAATGATAAATCTGATCTTAACGCTCCTACCGTTCCAGATTACCTAAATCCTGATATTGCTGTAGAAACTATAGTGAATATCTATCGTGAAAACGAGTACTTTATCACAGATTTGACACTTGATATCACGATTACAAATACAGTACTTGTAAATCCTGTTAATCAGGAGGAGTTGCGAGATGAGACATTACAGTTACTAGGCACATACTCGGCTAGTGATGTATCTGTCACGGTCACACCTACAATTAATTAGGGGTTGCATTTTGATAAATGTAAACTTCGGTTGCTCCTACCCCATATTTTTGAAAATCTGCATCATAAAATCTAAGATTATCATACCTACGAAGTAGTGTGTATAGCTCCTCACGAAGCACTCCTTCTCCCACTCCATGGATAAAAACCATCTTAGGAATACGCTTTTTAATAGCAAATTCTAGTTGCCTAGATGCCGTATCGAGTTGGATGGTCAGAATCTCATAATTACTCATACCACGCTGTCTATCTACTAATTTGTGAATATGCAGATCCACCTCAAACATTGGAGCGTTACGTTCTTTGGGATTCACCCTTATTGCCTTCTTTTTCTTTGCCTCTTCTTTTTCTGAAATCACAGAATCCGGTACTACAGAAAGAGCGGCTCTCATACTTTTAGACACTGCAGGTATAAGCTCGCTTTCGCGAAAATAGGATATAAATCCATCCTCATCTTCTACCGAAACTTGTCCGTTTTCGACATTAACTACAACACCCTCAAAATCATCGTCTAACGCTTGCACTTGATCTCCTAATTTCATAATTTTACAAATAGAAAAGGTTTTTAGTCGGTAAAAATATACAATGTATCGAAAAGTAAGCATAAAAGCATACTACATACTTCGGCCTATCTACATTTGATTAAGTTTGACCCCAAGTTATAACTACGTGTAAAGTTTAAATTATGAAAAATCTACTTCTTGTAGCGGCACTTACCCTAGGATTCTCTGCTCATGCACAACTTTTTGTAAAGCCTACGGATACAAACACAGCCTCTTATGTGTTTGTTAACGATACTTTTATTTATGTTGAAAATGATGTTGAATTAGAATCTAATAGAAGCCTCACAGCGACTACAGATAATGGGATACCTAATATTCTTTTAAGAAATAATGCTCAAATTTTACAAGGACAAGGAAGTATAAGTAGAAACAACAAGGGAACTGGTGAAATTTCTATATACCAAGAAGGAACTGTAAACAACTTTGATTACAATGTCTGGGGATCACCTGTGGGCTTATCACGAGTTGAAGGTGCTAATGGTTTCTCAGAACCCGCAAGAGGTGAAGGTAATGGTCCATTTGCATTTAAAAGCACAAACTCTGCAGCCCAAGTATTATTTAAACCAACAACTGTCACACTCAGTAATCCTGCGTTTGCAATAGGAGGTTTTGATGGTAACCAAAATGCTGGAGCTCTCAACATTGCTAGCTACTGGATATGGGCTTTCAAGTCTGGAGAAAATTACGGGGATTGGGTACATATTACTAATACTGCAACACTAGAGCCAGGATACGGTTTCACAATGAAAGGTGTTGCCGGTACAGATAATACAACAATAGCAACTGAAGTTAGTCAACCAGAGAACAATCCTGGGGATTCACAACGTTATGATTTTAGAGGACGTCCTAATAGTGGCGATATTCAAATTGCTGTTGGTACTGATCAGCAAACGCAAGTAGGAAATCCATACCCATCGGCTTTAGATCTAAATCACTTTTTAATTAAAAACTCGAGAGGAGAAAGTGAACCAAATTCATATGCATACTCATATACATCACCATATACTGGAGAAGTAATCAATAAGACTATAGATAGAAAGAGAGTTACTACTGGTACTGCATATTTCTGGGATAGCGATCCACTAGCTCTTTCTCATTACCTAGTAGATTACAAAGGAGGTTATGGAACCTATTCTCCAATGGGAGTAATAGACGGAGATGGTATATACGTGAATGCGACGTTTTTGACATATGACATTACCGGAGAGTCTACAGGAACAGCAGATACGGATGGAACATCATTGTCTTATGACCGAAGGTTCTCTCCTGTAGGACAAGGTTTTATGGTAACTGGAGCAACTGGCCAAGATATGAATGGTGCTGTACCAGAAGATATTACTTTCAGCAACGACCAAAGAGTATTCGTACGAGAAGGAACTAATTCTGATTTTAGATCTTCTCAAAAATCTAACAAAGATAATACTGCTATTGTATCTGCTCATGGTGTTGCAAATTATTATGAAAATATAAACGATCTTAAAAAGCCTTCACACATTAAATTTTATGCTGGCATAAATGACACCTACTCTAGAGAAATGAGTATTGCATTTCTAGACGCAGCGACCGAAGGTTATGATACCGCAATGGATGCGCAGACACTAAGCGAGATTGGCACTGATGTAGGTTTCATTATTGATGGCAAAAGCAACTACGTAATCAATGCCGTTCCAAAAGATGAATACCAATGGATTCCTTTATCTATAAAAGCTTCTGGACCTACAGAATTTAAATTTGCCGTACACTATACAGAAGCCTTTGAGTACAACGATGTTTTCTTAGTTGACATGGAAACCGAAACATACCATTCTATTCTGGGAGAAGAAGTACTTATGATGCTCGAAGATGGAGTATATGATGATCGCTTCTTCATTCGCTTTGCATCTTCAGAAGCACCAGAGGATGAAGAAACAACTGAAGATGAAGAATCAACAGAAGAAGAAACCGCAGAAGACACAAATGTAGAAAATGAAACTATTGACATAGCTGTTAACGAGCAAGATCCATTTATTGAAGAAAGTGTTCTTGAATCATTTACTATTATCCAAAACAATACTAATAACCAACTTGAAATTTACAACCCAAACAATATTGTGGTTGAGGATGTATCACTTTTTGATTTATCTGGAAAAAAGATTTTTAATGAAGTAAACCTAGGTGGCCAGAGTGAATATACTTTCCCTACAAGAAACTTGGCAACAGGAATATATGTGGTTAAATTTACAACTCGTGATGGCCTCACAAAAGGTCGTAAAATTAGTATAGTAAATTAAAAGACACCTATGGACGAATACATGTTGCCCTGCCTGAATAAGAAATATTTAGGATTTGAATGTATGGGATGCGGTATTCAAAGGTCAATTTCTCTTCTTTTTAAAGGAGAGTTTATAGAAGCATTTTACATGTACCCAGCAATCTATCCATTGATAGCTTTGCTGGGTTTTTTAGTGCTTAATCAGTTTACAAATTTAAAATTTGCAAACAAAGGTGTGATATTTTTAGCTATATTGACAGTCGCTACTATTATAATTAGCTATACAATAAAAATGACTAACTAATCAATTAACTAAACATCAAACATTAAAATGGAAAATCGTAAACTGCCTAACGTAACCATATCTCTAGTATTAGGGATTGTATCATTCATCGCCTGTTGTTTTTCATGGGGAATAGGAGGAATTCTACTGTCTGGAATAGGGTTATTTTTAGCAAACAAAGACAAAAAAACTTATCTACTATCTCCTGATAGTTACGATAATTATGGACAGCTTAAAACTGCAAGAATTATCGCTATTATTGGTTTAGTTTTAGGTGTGCTGACACTATTAATGATAGTTGTAATGCTTGTTATGTTCGGAGGAATGGAAGGTATGCAAGAATGGCAACAACAACAAATGGAGCAAGCTGGAATGGCATCATAGTAATATTTCAGGTTACTGATATAAAAAACACGTCTAACGACGTGTTTTTTTTGCTAAACGATGAAAATAAAAAAGCCGCTAGGATCAATAATCCTAACGGCTTTTCATTTTATAATTAGAGAAATTTATTTTTCAAATTGCTTAAGTGTCTTGATAATAATATCAGTACACTCAATAAGCTGCTCTTCTGTCATCACTAATGGTGGGGCAAAACGAATAATGTTACCATGGGTTGGTTTGGCAAGAAGTCCGTTATCGCGCAGCGCCATACATATATCCCAAGCTGTTGAGCTATCTTCTGTATCGTTAATTACAACAGCGTTTAGTAAACCGCGACCGCGTACTAAAGTTGCGATATTACTCGTGTCTACAAAAGCTTGCATCTTCTCACGAAATATTGCTCCTAGTTTACGAGCGTTTTGTATTAAATGCTCATCCTTCACAACTTCTAATGCTGCCGTCGCTACCGCTCCAGCGATTGGGTTTCCGCCAAAGGTAGAACCATGCTGCCCTGGCTTTATAACCTCCATAATATGATCATTTGCAAGCACGGCAGATACTGGATAAGCACCACCAGAAAGCGCCTTTCCTAATATTAAAATATCAGGCTGCGCATAGGTATCGTGTTGCTTCTCACAGTGAGACTCACAAGAACAATTACCACATACTGCAAGTAGTCCTCCAGTTCTTGCAATTCCTGTTTGAATTTCGTCTGCTATAAAAAGTACCTCATGCTCATTACATAATGCTTGCGCTTTGCGCATATAATCATCTGCCGGAGTATATACACCCGCCTCACCTTGAATAGGTTCTACAAGAAAACCTGCAATGTTTTTATGTGACTTAAGAGCATTTTCTAGCGCATCAACATCATCGTATGGTATTTTGATAAATCCTGGAGTATATGGCCCAAAGTTTTTACGAGCACCTTCATCATTAGAAAAAGATATTATAGTAGTTGTTCTACCGTGAAAGTTATTTTCACAAACAATAATCTGAGCATCGTGTTCTGCAACTCCTTTCTTCTCGTAAGCCCATTTTCGCGCAAGCTTTATAGCTGTCTCCACAGCCTCTGCTCCAGTATTCATAGGTAATAGCTTATCAAAGTCAAAATACTCTGTAGCGTATTTTTCGTACGGGCCTAGAGTATCATTGTAAAACGCACGAGACGTTAGTGTAAGTGTTTTTGCTTGTTCTGTCATTGCATTTACAATGCGTGGGTGACAGTGTCCCTGGTTTACAGCAGAATAAGCAGATAGAAAGTCGTAGTATTTTTTTCCTTCTACGTCCCACACATAAACGCCTTCTCCCTTGCTTAAAACCACAGGAAGTGGGTGATAATTGTGTGCTCCATGCTTGTCTTCTAGTGCAATTGCCTCTTGTGAAGAAAGTTGATCAACAGTGGCCATAATAATAATATTTTAAAGATAGTAATCTACAATTCCTAATTTGTGCTCGAAGCAAGAGGTAAGAAATCAACCTCATAAATTGTTTTTGCTTAAATCAATGCATTACAACGAAAAAACCTAGCACTTAATCGATGCAAACACTTAGTAAGTAATATATTGTAGTCCTCACTTATAAGCAGTTTACTTTTGAAAAAACTAAAATAATTAATCAAAATGGACTATCTCAACGATTTACTAAGAAACTTAACTAGCGGTGATTATCTAATTAACGCGCTTATTGCAATACTACTGCTTATAGTTGGTATTTTTATAGCAAAATTACTCAAAAAACTAACCGCAAAAATCATTAAAAAAAGTGGGCTAGACGATAAGCTTAAAAGTGATAATATTACACTTTCAAAATTTATATCTAAACTAGTGTACTTACTTGTGATGATATTTGTATTCACACTTGTACTAGGGAGATTAGGACTTACATCTGCTCTTGATCCTCTTAAAAATATGCTTGATGATTTTCTAGGATTCATACCTAAAATTGTAGGTGCAGGTCTTGTAGGTTACATAGGTTATATGCTTGCTACTATCATCGCAGAATTTGTTGGAATGTCTGGTGACACCATTCGTAAGTTTCTTCCAAAATTAAAAATTTCGACCAAGATTGATGTTGTAAACATTTTAAAGAAGATTGTATTTATCTTTATTTTCATTCCATTACTTATAGTTGCTCTCAATATTTTAGGAATGGACGCTATTTCTATACCTGCTACAGAAATGCTATCGAGCTTTATGCAAGCTATTCCAAAAATTGCAACGGCAGCAATCATACTCATTGCATTTACCATAGGTGCACGTTTCTTAAGTGGCCTTATAAAGGATATTCTTAATGGAATGAATATGAATGCTACACTTCAAAAAATACAATTAGATAAGATGGTTGGAAATGTGAATGTGGTAAACCTTATAGGTAACATTGTGTATTTCTTTATTGTATTATTTGGTATTACGACAGCCGTAGAAAAACTTGAATTTAGCCAACTTTCAGAGATACTGGCGACAGTAAATGTTTATGGAGGTAAAATCCTCTTTGGTCTAGTGATTTTAGTGATTGGTAATTGGATTGCTAGTATCGTATATAAAAACATGGCTGTAAAGGAAAACGCTTTTTTAGCGTCTATTGTGCGCATGGCTATTATTGCTATTTTTCTTGCAATAGGCCTTAATACAATGGGTATTGCAGATGAAATCATTAACCTTGCTTTTGGCCTTACATTAGGTACTATAGCACTCACAATAGTATTAAGTTTTGGACTGGGTGGACGTGAAGCTGCAGGTCAACATATGAAGAAAATTTTAAATAAGTTTGACAATAAAATTGATTAAATATTAATCGCATTATTGTTAAGGCTACTTTTTAATTAAAGTAGCCTTTTTTTTTGGGCCATTTCTATAGCGTAGGTTTTCTTCTTACAGAATAGAAAGTGCTTTATAAAAAACTGCTTTTAATCAATTAAGGTTTTGATATAAGCCCTACTTTTGCGCCTATGGGAAGACGTAAACAAAACAGACAGGTTTTTGAAAATATTAGTGTAACAGATGCAGGTGCAAAAGGTAAAGCTATCGGTCACGCACCAGATGGAAAAGTAATTTTCATCAATAATGCTGTACCTGGAGATGTTGTAAACGTACAAACTACAAAAAAGCGTAAAGCTTATTATGAAGGAACTGCAATAGAGGTATTAACGCTTTCGCGAAAGCGTACTCAACCCCAATGTGAACATTTTGATGCATGTGGTGGCTGTAAGTGGCAACACATGGATTATAAATTCCAATTAGAATACAAACAGCAAGAGGTAGAAAATAACCTTAAACGCTTAGGTAAAATTGAACTTCCTGAACTTACTCCTATTGCTGGAAGCTCAGAGCAATACTTTTACCGCAATAAGATGGAGTTTGGTTTTTCTGACTCAAAATGGCTTACACTTGAACAAATAAAAAGTGATGAAGTTATTGAAGATAGAAATGCCCTAGGCTTTCATATCGCTGGGATGTGGGATAAAATACTTGATATTGATAAATGTCATTTACAGCGCGACCCTAGTAATGCCATACGTAATGGAATAAAAGAATTTGCAACTGCAAATAATATGGCATTTTATAATGCCCGTAATCAAGATGGACTCCTTCGTACATTAATGATACGCACATCATCTAATGGTGAGTTAATGGTTCTTGTTCAATTCTTTAAGGAAGAAACTGAGAATAGAGAATTACTACTAAACTATATTAAAGATACTTGGCCAGAAATCACCTCGCTTTTATATGTTATAAATAGTAAAGGAAACGACACGATTTACGATCAGGAAGTAATTTGTTTCTCTGGAAGAGATCATATTTTTGAAGAAATGGAAGGGCTCAAGTTTAAAATTAATGCCAAATCATTTTATCAGACTAATTCAAAACAAGCTTACGAGTTATACAAAATCACACGAGACTTTGCTGGACTTACAGGTAATGAACTAGTGTATGACTTATATACTGGAACTGGTACTATTGCTCAGTTTGTAGCAAAGAAAGCTAGAAAAGTGATTGGTGTAGAAGCTGTCCCAGATGCCATTGAAGCAGCTAAGGAAAATGCAAAGCTCAATGGTATAGAGAATACTGAGTTTTTTGTAGGTGACATGAAGAAAGTGTTTAATACAGAATTTATAAATACTCACGGCGTTCCAGATATTATTATCACAGATCCACCTAGAGATGGTATGCACGCAGATGTAGTGCAGCAAATAATTAATATATCTCCACAAAAAGTAGTCTACGTAAGTTGTAACAGTGCAACACAAGCTCGCGATCTTGCGTTATTAGATGAAACATATAAGGTTATAAAAGTGCAACCTGTAGACATGTTCCCTCAAACTCATCATGTAGAGAACGTGGTATTACTTGAAAAGAGATAAAATGAGAAAGCTACTTTTAATTTTGATAATAAGTGCCAGTCTAGGGCAGAGTTCTTGCGAACGAGATGATATCTGTGCAGAAACTACGCCCACTACTCCATTACTTATTATTGATTTTTATGATGTAAATAACCCATCACTATTAAAAGCTCCAAATAATCTAACGGTCACAACCATTATTGATCAGGAGGTAAACGAAGTAATAGCACTTGTAAACTTAGAGAGCATAGAGATTCCTTTACGCACAAATGCCGAACTTACAACGTACTCATTTACAATCAATACCGCCGAAGATGATGAAGAAGAACCCAATACTGATGATTTAACATTCACTTACACTGTCACAGATGAGTTTGTAAATAAAGCATGTGGCTTTAGAGTAGTATATGATGATTTACAAAATACAATTGATCCACAACAAGATGGAGCATGGATACAGAATATAGATATTGAAAACCCAACAGTAAATGATCAGACTGAAGCACATATTAGTATTTTTCACTAGTGTAATTCTTGCTTTCTTCACTAGTTCTGTACGAGCTCAAGAAACGACTAAAGAAATCACTACTAATGATTCTATTACTGCACCTACAGACTATTATGGTTTGCGTGTAGGAGTAGATATTTCAAAACCTATTAGATCATTTCTTGACGACAATTTTAAAGGCCTGGAACTCGTTGCAGATTTTAGACTCAAAAAAAATTACTATCTCGCCGCCGAGATAGGAAACGAAACTTGGAGCTCAGATCTTGCTAATCTAGAAAATACCACGAGCGGCAGTTACATAAAAGCGGGTTTCAATTATAATACCTATGAAAACTGGTTTGGGATGAACAATCTCATCTACGCAGGGGTTAGAGCTGGTTTTTCTAGTTTTAGTCAAGAGCTAGAAAGCTATACAATTTACACAACTAACCCTGTATTTGGTGACGACACGAGAAATTTAAGTCAAGAATTCAAGGGGCTAAATGCTACCTGGCTTGAACTCAAAGTAGGCTTGGAGGTAGAATTATTTAGTAATATTTATCTAGGAGTAAATGCACAATTAAAAAGAACTATAACTACTAAAGATCCAGAAGGCTACTCAAATTTATATATTCCAGGGTTCGGAGAACTTACAGAAGGTACTCCAATAGGCGTAGGATATGGATATACACTGTCGTATTTAATTCCTATTTTTAAAAAGTAATTATTTACGCTTTCGCGAAAAAGTACTTGTTATTCTTCCCTATTTAGGTATTTCCCTTTTTTACTTCCTTCATACATTTCGTACTTAACGAGTCTACTCTCTAAGCTACCGTTAAAACATTTAATTTTCCTACTAGGTCTTAGACCAACATGTTTTAGTGATTCCATATTTGATGTAATCATCCATGCGTGAGATCCAGGATATCCAGATTTTAGGGTGTCGCCTATTTCTTTATAAAATTCTTCCATCTCAATTGGTAAACGTTCACCATATGGTGGGTTAAATACCATCTGCAAGAAGTCATTCCCATCTTTTTTTGTCCTAAAGAAATTTTCTTCTTTTATAGTAACAAAATCTGATAGTTGAGCATTTTTAACATTCTCTCTTGCTTTTTCTACTGCAGAAGGTGCCTTATCATATCCCGTGATGGTATATCTAAAATCTTTAACTCTCTTAAGAGCAGAGGCTTCTATAAGTTCAAACAGATCTACATCCCAATCACCCCATTTTTCAAAAGCAAACTCTTTTCTATTAAGGTTTGCAGGAACATTACAAGCTATCATTGCCGCTTCTATACACATGGTACCAGAACCACACATTGGGTCAAGAAAATCCGACTGCCCATACCATCCACTCATCATTATTAAACCTGCAGCAAGTGCTTCATTAATAGGAGCAATATTTGTAGCTGTACGATAACCTCTATGGTGAAGTGAAGCTCCACTACTATCTAATGATAATGTACACCAGTTGTCTTGTATATGCACATTGAGACGCAAGTCTGGATGTTTTGTATCAACATTAGGTCTTACATTCTCTTCTCGACGAAATTTGTCCACAATAGCATCCTTTGTCTTGAACGAAACATATTGCGAGTGGGTAAATGTAGGTCCGCTTACTGTTGCATTAATTGCAAAGGTCGTATTAACATCCATGTACTTACGCCAATTTATTCTCTGCATGCGACGATACAGGTCATCTTCATTCATGACTCTGAATTCGGCTATAGGTTTTAAAATTTTGATTGCTGTGCGACAGCAAAGGTTTGCCTTGTACATAAAACCTTTATCCCCTTCAAAAGAAACATTACGCACGCCGATTTCTACATTACCTGCCCCTAGATTACGTAACTCTTCTGCTAATATATTTTCGAAGCCAAAAAACGTTTTGGCTACCATCTTAAAGTTTTGACTTGTCTCGCTCATATACCGCAAAAATACGTTAATTTTATCGCCTTAACACCGCAAAATACCTAACCATTTGTTAGCAATTATCTTACCCATTATCGCAGTTATTATTGGATTCACTATTGCGCTTATTTTTAAGCCTGTAGTAAATAACAGCATCAAGCTTTTGCTTTCATTTAGCGGCGCTTTTCTATTATCGGTTATCATATTTGAATTTCTACCCGAAGTTTATAGTGAAAGCACTAACAATGTGGGAATCTACATTATGGCCGGATTACTTGTTCAAATACTGTTAGAATTTGGTTCTAAAGGCGCAGAACACGGACACATGCATCATCAAGATGAAGGAAGCTTCCCTTTCTTATTATTCATCAGTTTGTGTTTACATTCTATAATTGAAGGCTTCCCCATTGCAGATAATCAAGATTTACTTTATGGAGTGGTCATTCACAAGATTCCTATTGCGATTATCATCTCAGCATTCTTGTTTAATTCCAAAATGAGCAACATTAACACAATTATATTCTTAATCATCTTTGGACTAATGACACCTGCAGGAGCATTTTTAAGATCTCAATTAAAATTTCTTCAAGAATATAGCAATTATGTAAATGCCTTTGTAGTAGGCGTATTGTTACACGTATCTACTACCATCCTATTTGAATCGTCAAAAAATCATCAATTTAATGCATCAAAACTAGCAGTAATATTTCTAGGTATAATAATAGCATATTTTCTATAATGTTCACAAGAGAAGAGTCTAAAGAAATAAGAAAACAATTTTGGATTTTCTTCGGAAAGAGATATCCTAGGAAGTGGATGTTATATAATACTGGAGTAAAAGATTTAAATCTCAAGTTTGATTTTGATAATGACAAAGCCTTAGTCTCTATAGATTCAGAATCTCGTGATGAAATAGACAGAACTTATTATTTCGATAAAATATTGAGTCTTAAAAACCTACTTCTGGACGAAGTTTCTCAAAATATTATTTTTGATTCAAACTATATTCTGGAAAGCGGAAAGCTCATCTCAAGAGCATATATTAAATTAGAGGGTGTCAACATTCATAATAAGAATCACTGGCCACAGGTTTTTGAGTTTATGTTTGAAAACATGGACAAATTAGAAATCTTCTACTTGGAATATCAGGATTTTATAAAATCATAATATAAAGTCTTTTCAAAACCTTTACAACGCGAGTACTCAAACTGTACAATACGTGTTCACATTATCATTTCATGTAGAAAACATTTCAATCCTTATTATTAATCTATCTAGATTTCATAAAAGATTAGAAGCTAAATTATTCACCATTCAATTGACTTCAGTCTACACCTACTATAAAAGTCTTAGCAAAAGACTTGCCTGGCTATTTAAATAATACTGTAGAGATCTATGGATATCTGGTAACGGCAAAGAACACAGGTACCTCAAATGGTAATCGCATGTGCTTTGGAACCTTCTTAGATTATAACGGTAATTGGATAGATACTGTTCACTTTCCGCCTTCATTAAAGAAAAACCCTATACAAGGTAAAGCAGTTTATGAGATAACTGGTAAAGTAGTAGCCGAGTTTGATTTTATCACTATTGAGGTATCAACATTAGAAAGACAGCATTATAGATCTGACACAAAAACTACAGCATTCTATAATCCTAAGGGAAATCCAAAAGATAATGACTATCATAGTCCTTTTAAGCTTGTAAAGTAAAGTAAGGGATCAACGCTGCTGAATCC